>CALUSB010000027.1 GCA_944323335.1 Candidatus Gastranaerophilales bacterium | reverse complement strand
CGAATGGCAAATAGGAGCAAGCGGAGCCATTGAGCGAATGACAATTAAATAATTTGCTAAAATATTCCTCAGTAGCTCAATGGCGGAGCAACCGGCTGTTAACCGGTAGGTTGTTGGTTCGAGTCCAACCTGAGGAGTTTTTTATTGGAAAGGCTGTTTTTAATGACAGTCTTAACTTTTTATCATTTTGGCGCATACAGTTTTTAGTAACATGCAAATTTTAAAATTCAGCAGTGTTAATAGAGCATAATTACAAAAAGGGCTACAGTTGAAAATAATAGATTTCAATAATGTACATTTTTGCGCATATTTAAGATACAAAGACAGATATATACCGGATAAGCAAGACCAAACCAGAGATATTATAAGGGCGCATGTAGAAGAGCAGCTCGGCCCTGAAATTTTTTATGCAGAACAGTTAAAAAAAGAAAGAGAAAACAGACGTCCCAGCGGCTACTACACCCCAATTTATTACCTTCCTCACAAAAAAAATGCCGCTAAAATCGATTTAGCAATGCTCGACACTCTTAAGATATATGCATTTTCAGAACGCAGAAAAAATGAGCTATACAGCGGGGCTGAACTCTCAAAAGAACCGGAAAAACTCAAAACATTGAAAAAGGCGGGAATAAATTCTATCGTCTCTCTTGTTCCATATGACGACTACGAAAAAAATGCAAAAGATGCAGGATTAAATTTTACAGATATATCAAAATTAAAAAACTCTCGCCTAAACGTATTTGATATTCAAAACGAACTGATAGACCAGCTTATCAGACACCCGAATATATATGCCGATGACGACAAAGATGGTAAAGTAGCCGGTTTAAAAGAGTTTGTAAATATATTAAACGGCAAAAGTAAAGAATTTCCGCCGCCCATATATTTTGGATGCCAACTTGGCACCGATAGAACATTTCTTTGGCATCAATTATATTTAATTTTAAAAGACGAGCCGCAAGATGAACCACTGAGCAAAGAAACGGTTAAAAAGCTTGTGCAATATTCAAATGACGTAAAAGACACTTTTAGATGGTAAGTGGCATAATTATAGCCCTCATACAAAACTTGACTTAAATTTGTTTGTATGTAAGTTTATGTACTTGAGGATACATTATGATAAAAGACCTTACAAGAGGAGAGCCGCTTAAATTAATACTTGTATTCTCTATACCGCTGCTTATAGGGAATATTTTTCAGCAACTGTACAACATTGCAGATTTAGTGATTGTAGGCAGACTGCTTGGCGTAAAAGCCTTTGCTTCAGTCGGCGCCGTTGCACCACTATTTTTCCTTATTATGTTTATAATAGTAGGTCTAACAAACGGCTTTGCGGTAATAACGGGTCAAAGATTCGGCGCAAAAGACTATAAAGGTGTCAAAAACTCTGTTGTGGTTTCAACGATATTGAGCACTATTACTGCAGCTTTTTTTACAATTGTTTGCTCAATTTTAATGCACCCGATGCTAAAACTCTTAAATGTGCCTCAAAATATTTATAATGATGCATATTGGTACATTGAAGTTATTGTACTTGGGCTTATTTCTACAACATTTTACAACTTGCTTGCAAGCATAATAAGAGCACTGGGGGACAGCAAAACGCCTCTGTATTTCTTGATTTTAGCTTCTATAGCTAATATTTTTCTTGCTTTAGCATTTATTGAAGTATTTAAAATGGGCGTAGCAGGTTCAGCAGTTGCCGTCGTTCTCTCACAAGCAATTTCAGTATTTCTGTGCTTATTTTACGTAAAGAAGAAATTTCCCATTTTACACCTTAAAAAGAAAGACTGGTTAATAAAATTTGATAATAACTTCAAAACATCGGCGCTTGAACACTTAAAGGTCGGATTACCAATGTCCTTGCAGTTTTCAATCATAGGCATAGGAATTATAGTAATTCAAAGTGTATGTAACGGTTTTGGCTCAGATGTAATAGCGGCAGTAACAGCGGCGCTTAGGATAGAGCAGATTGCAACATTGCCGATGATATCATTTGGAGTGGCACTTGCCTCATTTGTTGCACAAAACTTCGGTGCAAAAAAATTCAGAAGAATAAGAACAGGAGTTATTCGAACATCAATTTTAAGCATAGTTTTAAGTGTCATTATGGCTGTTATAATGCGTTTTTGGGGTGCAGACATTATAAGAGAATTTATAGGAAGTGCAACAGAAAACATAATTGAAATAGCACATCAATACCTGCTCATAAGCACTTTTTTCTATATATTTTTATCACAAATTTTTGTATACAGAAATACACTGCAAGGCATGGGAGAGGTTATTTTCCCTCTTGTGGCAAGTATAGCAGAGCTTTTAATGAGAGCTTTTGCGGCGGTGTATTTAGCTATTAAATACGGCTACATAGGAATGTTCTACTCAGGACCTGTTGCCTGGGTAAGCGCTTGCCTTGTATTGTCTTTCGGATACTATGGCAGTATTAAGCCTATTGTTTATAAAATTAAACAACAAGGGGGCTAAAACCATCTAAGCATTTTGTGCAAATTGGCAAATTCAGGTATGGCAAAAAATACACTTAAGCACAAAATTAAAAGCAAAATAATACTTATTATCACAAAGAATAAAATATCGCGTCTTATACTTAAACCCTTATAAACAAGAACTTTTGGATTTTTAGATAAAGTAATAAGTGCTAAAAATGCCAACAAATCTAAGATTATAAATATTGGAATAATATAGACTAAAAACCTTGGTACAACAACTCTTTTGTTGACTTTTGGCAGCTGAGAACCCTGCACCTCAGCATTGTTTTTACTAGAATTGCTTAACACATCATTAACAAAAGGACTTGAGGTTTTTATCTCTTTTTTAAAATTTTTATTTTCAGGCAATAGTCTGTAGTCAAGGTTGTAGTTAATATTTATCTCATCAACATTTGAAAATTTAATTGGAAACGGCGCAAAAGGCGCGACTTTTTTAACCGCAAGAAGGGCTTTATCTTGCATATCTTTATCGCAATCAGAAAATAAAATTGCAATAGTGCCAAGTGCTCCCGTATTTTTTACGGTAAAAAACATTGTTGTGCGGCATTCCTTATCATGTCTTTGATTAGCAGTCAAACTATACCAAGATGACTTGACATCTTTTTCAATTTTTTCCAAATACGGATTCCAAATTTCCATATCATCTACACTAAAAGCAGGCATGGAAAAAAGAACAAGTGAAAATAATAAAAATAATACTCTCATAGTTGAAATATAGCATTTATTAAACTCTTTGCCAAATTTGTAAATTTTTTATGATATAATTTTACCATGCTTTCAGGTCCATTTTTAGAAAAAAATTTTATAGGCGCAACGGATAATTTTGACAATTCTAAAATTGTTATGCTTGGTATGCCATTTGACGGCACTTGCACAAACCGCCCCGGCGCACGCTTTGCGCCGCAGCAGATACGTCTTGAAAGCGTTGGAATAGAAGAGTATTCAACATATTTTAATACAAATTTATCGGATTTAAATTTCTATGACGCAGGAGAGCTTGAATTACCCTTTGGCGCGCCAAAAGATGCACTTGATATAATTGAGAAAAATGCAAAAGAAATTTACTCATTAAATAAAAAAATCCTTGGCATAGGAGGAGAACACCTTGTAACACTAGGTACAATCAAGGGTTTACTCAATCATCACAAAGATATAGCCGTTGTTCAATTTGACGCACACACCGACCTAAGAGCACAGTACCTTGACATTGAACTTACTCACTCAGGCGTAATGCTCCAGATTGCAAAGCTTATAGGTTTTGAAAATATTATGCAAATCGGTATTCGCTCAGGTGAAAAAGAAGAGTTTGAGCTGATGAAAAAGCACTCTACACAGGCTTTTGACCCTAGCGAGCTTAAAAAATTTAAAGACAAAAAAATATTTGTAACAATAGATTTGGACGTATTAGACCCCTCTATTATGAGCGGCACAGGAACACCTGAGGCGGGCGGATTAACATATAAAGAGCTTATGAGCTGGATTGTCGAGCTTAAAAAATACAACATAATTGGTGCCGATGTAGTTGAACTTGCCCCTGATTATGACATTACAAAAGTATCAACCGCAACTGCTTGCAAGCTTATTCGAGAAGTTCTAAACATTCTCTAACGGCATTTTTTAGCTCATCTAAACTTTTATCATTATTTATAACAAAGTCAGAGCGCTTTAGTTTTTCTTCCTGCGGCATTTGAGAGTTCATTCTTAAAAGCGCATAGTCTTTTGTATAGGAATTTCTCTCCATAAGCCTATTTAGCCTTATTTCGTCAGGAGCAAAGACAAAAATTATCTTGTCAAACAAATCCTCAAACCCGGCCTCAAATAAAAGCGGTACTGAAGCAAAAACTATTTTTTCATGACAATTTTTATCAAAAAAACTTATTATTTCTTGCCTAATTAATGGGTGGATTATATCTTCAAGCTTTTTTAATTTATTTTTATCGCTAAATACCGTCTTAGCCAATTCTTCTCTTTTATTAGTACCAAAAATTTGCTTTATTATTAAAGACTCTTCAAGAATTTTATGCGAAGCACTATCGGCATCATAAACCTTGTAGCTCATTTGCACAAGAAAATTTTCTACACAAGATTTACCCGATGCGATATTACCCGTTAAGCCAACTTTAATCATGTCTTTATTTTACTTAAAAAAAGTAGTATAATTCAACAAGATATTTATGGAGGAATAAAAATGACATCAAATCCCATGACTCAGGAAAAGATTTATGAGAATGTCGTTCTTGATAGCGAACCAATGACGGTGTCTGGTGCTATCAATAAAACAATTCTTTTACTGCTTGTCACATTTGCCGTTGGCGTATTTACATGGACACAAGCCTTTGCAGGCTACATGGATAAGGTAGTTATGCTTATGTGGGGCGGTATAATAGCGGGACTTATACTTGCTATCATTATGCGCTTTAAACCCCAAAATGCTAAATTATTATCAATCGGTTATGCGGTTTGCGAAGGTCTTGCCATAGGCGGACTTTCAGCAATGTATGAAATGCAGTTACAGGGAATTGTTGCAAACGCTGCATTAATAACATTTTTAACCCTTTTTGTAATGCTTTTTCTTTACAAAACAGGAGTTATAAAAGCGACCGATACATTTAAAAAGGTGATTTACACTGCAACCTTTTCAATAATGATATTTTACCTTGCAAGCATTGTAATCAGCTTTTTTAACCCAAACTTCATTGCAGTTTGGAATACAGGCTGGCTTGGAATAGTTTTGAGTTTAGTATTCTGCGCAGTTGCAGCACTTAACTTTATCCTTGATTTTGATTTTATCGAACAAGGTGCTCAAAAAATGGCTCCTAAATACTTTGAGTGGTTTGGAGCATTTTCACTGCTAGTTACAATAGTATGGCTATATCTTGAACTGTTAAGACTGCTTGCTCAACTAAGCAGAAACAGATAGAAAATGAACTTTAGAAAAATCAAAGAAAAAACTATACCTGATGTAAGCGGGGAGTTACTTGAGTATACAGGTGACCCCCTGCTTTCTCATTTGCTTGCGCTAAGAGGCATTGAAACGGCAGATGAGGCAAAAAAGTTCTTTGAATGTGATAAACAATCTCTAAGCGAGCTAAATGTTTTTACCGATAGTGAAAAAGCACTTAATCGCATAAAGGATGCAATAAACAATAAAGAAAAAATCCTCATCTGGGGTGATTTTGACGCAGACGGTGTAACCTCAAGCGCGCTGATGCACAAAACACTTAGTGTCCTTGGTGCGGATTTTGAAGTATTTATACCCGACAGAGAAGAACACGGACATGGCATTAACCTAAAAACCGCGCTGCAGCTTATATCAAAGCATAAAATAAAAGTACTCATAACGGTTGATTGCGGTATTTCAAACACAAATGAAATAAATGTTATAAGTAAACTTGGTACTGATGTAATAATTACCGACCACCACAAGCTTGAAGGGCAATGCCCAAAGGCTTATGCCGTATTAAACGCACAGGCGCCATATTCCCTGAGGGAAGATTTAAGCTTAGATGAAATAAAAAGCCTTTCGCAGCTGTCAGGCGTCGGTGTTGCCTACAAGCTTGCACTGGCTCTAATCGGCGATAATTACAACGACATAAAAGATGAACTGACAATCTTAGCTTGCGTTGGAACAATTTCAGATGTCGTGCCGCTTCTAAATGAAAACAGGACAATAGTTTCAAAGGGACTTGAGTTTATAAATCAAAAGAAACATAAAGGTATCGCGCTTCTTTTTGAGGCAAACGGCAGAAAAAACATCACAAGTACCGATATTGCGTTTATCCTGACACCCAGAATAAACGCGGTAGGACGACTCGGAAGCGCAAATTTAGCATTTGATTTTTTAATTGAAAATAACGAAAGCTCCCTGTCATTTATCATTGAAAAACTTGATAATTACAATAAAATTCGCCAAAGTTTATGCGAAAATATCTTTGCTCAGGCAAAAGATATGGTGTTGCAGGACAAAAAAATAAAATCTCAAAACGCCCTTGTGCTTTTTAATAACGACTGGCATATAGGCATAATAGGCATTGTTGCATCAAAACTTGTTGAAGAATTTTCTAAACCGACTTTTATGGTAACAACAGACGATAATAACGTCGGCAGGTGCTCTATACGCTCAATTGACGGGTATAATGTCTATGAAATACTAAAGAAAAATCAAGAACTATTCCTTGGTTTTGGCGGTCACTCGCTAGCCGGCGGGTTTTCATTTGACCCTAAAATTCACACTTTTGAAGAAATAAAAGAGGCAATTTTAAATACAATTGATGAAGTAAGTACAGACGGACAAGACACAGGCTGCATTTACGCTGACAAAATTCTTGAGGCCAAGGATTTAACGGTAGATTTTATAAAATCCCTTAAAAAACTTGAGCCATACGGTCAGGACAACCCAAGCCCCGTATTTGCCCTTAAAGGTACGATTTTTAAGGGTTCAAAACAAATCGGCAAGAATTCTAACCATTTAAAGTTTTACTGCGCTAAAGGCTCTATGAACTTTGAATGTGTAAAGTGGAATGAAGAGCCGCTTTTACTCCCGCAGGATGCGGTTTTAGATATTATTTTTAGCGCAAATATAAATGATTTTAATAATCAAGAATCTGTTCAGCTTGATATAATCGATGTTTATAGCGAAAAATATGCCCAAAAAAACACTCCTGACAAGTTAAAACTCTACGACCACAGGAAAAAAACAGGTATTTTACAACAAATATCGGATTATCTGAAAAAAGATGAGCCCGATATTACAATCTGGGCGAAAAATGTTAATACACTGAATAATTTAAAGAATTATCCCGAAATTAATTCAAGACTCACTCAAAAATTGAAAAAATTTGAAAGCATTATGTTTTTTGATTACCCGTCAAGTCTTGAAGAATTTAGAGAAATACTTGAAAAAATCTCACCCAAGAAAGTTCATCTTATGAACGATAAATATAATGAAAACATTGAAAATACACTAAAATTACTCTCAGGAATGCTCAAATATTCAAATAACCACAAAAACGGAGAAATAGACATTGTGAAACTCTCTCAAGCTACAGGTGTCAGTGAACAGTTTACACAGTTAGCGCTTGAGATATTTGAATCATGCGGTTTTATAGAAATTCTTGATGTGGATAAAATAAAATATCTTGAACCTGCAAGTATTGATAAAGTTGCCAAAAACTCGCTTTATGAGTTATTAACCGAGGAATTTTCAAAAATTAACGAATTTAAAAAACATCTTGCCGAGGATGAACTCGACAAGATGCATGAACTTATTTTATCCTGTATGGAATAGGATTTACTTTTGCTCGTTATCAAAGTTAGAATTGATATATTTCTTTGATTTTTCAATATTTTTCAGTTTTTTCTTCGTTTGTTTAACTTGTTTTTTAAGTTCTTTAATCTGGGCTTTAAGCTGGTCATCTTGAGCTTGAACAGTTGCCAGTTGAGAGTTGTAGTTAATTAACTGCTCGCGAATTTCAGCAGAAGCATCATCGAGGTTTGTTATAGCTTTCTTAAAGCTTTCTTCTTGAATACTGCCTGAAAGGGTATTTACCGCAGGGGTCGAAGTAGTGTTTGAAACAGGCGCAAGTTCAACTTTTTGAACTTCACTAACAGAATCCATTGACTCAAATACTGCATCTTCGGCTAATGCTGCAGATGAAAAAAACAAAACAAGTGATAGTGCTAATACTAATTTCTTCATAATCCAAATCTCCTTAATATATTCTTATTTTATCCTCTAAAACTTACTCGCGCAAGGTTTTTTAGGCTAAAATCAATCAAACATATTAAATTTGAGAAAGGATTACAAAAAAGCTTAAATATCTTCTACCCAAATAGCATTAACAGGGCAAATTAAAGCTGCGTCAATGCAGTCTTGTTCATTACCCTCAATATGCGACTTATCAACATGCGCTTTTGTATCAACGTGGAATACTTCAGGGTTTATAGCCTCGCAAGCGCCGCAAGCAGTGCATCCATCCATTATAGAAACTATCATTTTAATCTCCTTATCACTCATTGACAAGAATATATTAAAATATAATTTATATGTTCATATTACCCGATAGGGTAGAATTAAGTTTATTCAAGTACCTTTTACACTGCAAAGAACGATTGTAACCAAGCATTATACCCAGTATAAAATCCTGCTCAGGGGTTAATTTATGCAGTTTTTTGCTCAAAAAAGCAGAAACAATATCAATACACTCTTTTGTACCAAAGAAAATATTGTCTTTAGTTCCAATATTTTGTATACAGCAGTGCAGGTGATTTTTTTTGATTTTTTCACAATAGCGCTCTCGAAAGTACGTATTTACGGTAATTAATGCCATAAGCTTAGTACCTTTTTTAAGCTCATAAATGTATGCATGCAAAACATCATCCATAAAAACTCTCCTTGACAATAAAGACTCAAAGAAAGTAAAAAAGTTTCATTAATGCCTTTTTAAAACTCTAAGACCGGCTTTAATGTAATTTTTCAACTGGGCAAACGAACGAATTTTAAATAGCATTTTTAAAATATAAGAAGGTCTTAAATAATAACCTCTAACAAGTTGTTTATGGCACTCAAAAACCTCTTGGGAGCTTAGAAAATGAGTTTTTACCGTTGGATAATAGTAGGGATGAGAATAGTCAAGCTCACCTAGCGAGCTGTTTTCAACATAATCGTAAAATGTTGTACCCACAAGCGCAGTTGCCGTGTAAAAACTAACATAATCCGTGTTTAATTTTTTAGCAAATTCAAATGTCTCTTTGATAGTTTCTTTTGTTTCCCAGGGAAGCCCTATTACATAATAAGCATAAATCTGAATACCGGCCTTTTTAAAGGCTTTTACCGTGTTTATAATTTGAGAAAGCGTAATTTTCTTGCCCATTTTATCGAGCATAAACTGCGAACCGCTTTCAACTCCGATTGAAACCAGTCTGCAGCCTGCTTTTTTCATTAGTTTGATTGTCTCAATATCGGCGCTATCAGCGCGGGTATTTGTAGAAAATGTAATCTTTAGACCCGATTCCGTTATTTTGCTGCAAAGCTCTCTTGTCCACTCTTTATCAAGGTTAAAAATATCAGACCAGAAAATGAAATTTTTTATGCCGTATTTTTCAACACACTCCCTTATCTCGCCTATAATATTTTCAGGGCTTCTTTTTCTTACTATACGCCCGTTTAGCGGTGTTGCAAGGCAAAAAAAGCAATGATAAGGACAGCCTCGAGAAACCTTAATAACCGCTTGTTTTTTGTTGTTATCAGGACGAATATACAAAGAATTATCAATCAAATCACGCGCAGGATAAGGCAGTTCGTCAAGATTTTCGTTAAAAGGACGCCTTTGATTTTCCATTATTTCAAATTCATCACGATAACATATGCCTTTTATTTGCGACAACGGCAGCCCTTCAAGAATTTCTCCAAACGTCAACTCGCCCTCTCCGCAAATAGCAATGTCGATAAAATCATGACTTTGCAGCACTTCTTTGGCAAGAAAAGAAAAATGGGCTCCTTTTGTAATGGTTACTATGGAGTCACCAAAAAATTCTTTTGCGGTTTTTAGCACCAAAAGGTCATTTTCAAGCGTGGGGGAAGTGACATTTGCAAGTATGTACTTCGGCTTAATTTCTTTTAAGTCATTTATAAAATCATCAATTGTTGATGCAGGGAAAGAATAGTCTTTAATCAAAGGCTCATAACCCTTTTGTCTTGCAATTGATGCAAAATACATTAAATCCAAAGGTGCTAAAGGCGGTATTACAATTAAATCATCCGTCGGCTGCTGGCATCTGTCCTCTCTGTTCATAACAGGAGAGGGAGGGTATATTAAATAAACTTTTTTATTCTCACTCATCTTGATTTTACTTTTAGTGCTATTCTTATTATCTTATTCAACAAATTCTCACTTAAAAACTTTGAAGCAAAAGCACAAATATGAGCATCTAAACCCACATTTACAACGCATTTTGGATTTTTCGCTTTAAGGCTTTTGTATATCGCTTGTCCTACTTTTTTTGGTTCAAGAGCATTTAGAGCATTATCTTTTGCGTTTTCAAGCATATAGTTGCCGATATCTTCATACTTTCCTATAAAATTTTTAAAATTATCTTTATTTTGTTCTATACTATCAGTCCAAAATTTTGTCCTTATAGCACCGGGTCTTATTGATACATATCTTATGCCCGTTTCGTTTGAAAAAGCTCTTAATAGAATATCAGCAGCCCTTTTTGAAAGGCAATAGGGAGATAAAAAGGGATACACACCGTATGATGCCATAGAGCTGATATTTATGATTTTACCGTCTTTTGTAAGTTGATTTGAAAAATGTTTTATAACCTTTAGAAGTCCGAATAAGTTGACATCCAATTGTCTTTTAAGCTCATCTTCAGATAAAAACTCAACAGGAGAAGCAACAACAATACCTGCATTATTTAAAATTGCACAAAACTCAACATCCTTTAATTTATCTTTTAAAGCCTGAAACGAGTCATTTGAACAAATATTCAAATGATACTTAAAAAGATTATCATGCTCAAAATCAATAACACTTCTTGAGGTCACATAAACCCTGTAGCCGCCATCAAGCATTAATTTTACCGCTTCAAGCCCTATTTGAGAACTGCCTGCTATAACAAGAACATTTTTACTCTTATCCATAGGAAATTTATACCACAAATCACAAAGAAAAGTCATTCTACTTAACAATTTTGACCGTATATAAAAATTATGATAAAAAGAATATATGTATGAAAATCTGGACATAATAACAATAGGCGAGGGGCTTGTAGAACTATCCAGTTCAACATCGCTAAAATTTGCACAAATTTTTGATAAATATTATGGCGGAGATTCTCTCTGCAGTGCTATAGCAGCACTCAGATGCGGAAGCAGCGCAGGCTATATAACAAAACTTGCTACAGATAATTTCTGTGAATACTTGCTTGACGCTTGGGGCTCAGAAGGACTTGACACATCACACATTAAACTCAGTCAAGGACAAAACGGGCTTTATTTTGTAGGAAAAAAAGAAAACAAATCCGAATTTGTTTTCTACAGAAGAAAAACAGCTGCTATGAGTCTGTCTATTGATGACATTGACTTTGGATACATAAAAAATGCAAAATGCGTCTATGCCACAGGCTTTGTACAATCACTATCACTGAGTGTAAGAGAAGTCGTAAGAGAGATTTTTAAATTTGCAAAAGAAAATGAAATACTTGTCGCATATGACCCTAATTTCTCGCAAAAAGTCTCCACAGCCGAAGAAGCGAAAGAGTTTTTTGAAGAAGTAGCCCCATATATTGATATTATCTTAATGAATACAAAATCTGACGCTACTGCTTTATTTGACACAACAAGTATAGATAAAATCCAAAAGGCGATTACCGATAAAGCCATAAAAATAAGTATTATAAGAGAGCATAAAAACGGGCTTCACCTGCTCAATAACAGCAGTTACAATTTTGTAAAATATGAGTCATGTAAAGTAATTGACGCAACAGGCTGGGAAGCTGCATTTAACGGAGCATTTTTAAATTATTTCCTTAAAGGACATGATACAATTAAATGCGCTAAACTTGCTAACGCACTATCGATTTTGCAGATAAAAAATGTTGGTGCAATAAAATCTATACCGGACAGAATAGAAACAGAGAAATTATATAACGAGATTTATGGCTAAAAAAGTACTTATATCAGGATACATAGGATTTTCAAACTTTGGTGACGATGCAATTTTTGCTATATTAACACGTCATCTTAAGGCAAAAGGCTTTGAAATAACGGCACTTTCGTCTAATCCGAGCAAAACAAAAAAACAATTTAAGGTTAATACCTTAAAATATATGAACCTCTTTGACATAATCAAAGGCATTGCAAGCTGCAACTATTTAATAAGCGGCGGCGGAAGTTTATTGCAAAATGCAACGAGCAATTTTAGCCTTTTGTACTATATTACAATAATTTTACTTGCAAAATTAATGTTTAAGAAAGTAATAATTTTTGCTCAAGGTATAGGCCCCATAAACGGCTCTTTCTGGCAAAAATTAACAGCATTTACACTGTCTCTTTGCGATTTAGTCACCGTCAGAGACGCTCAAAGCTACAAATTGCTTGGAAGCTGGAAAATCAAGTCTCGTCTGATAAACGACCCTGCTTGGGACATCCCCGTACTACCAAGAGAAAGCAGAGGTTACGTTGGTGTACAATTACGCCATTATGCCAATATGCATACTGATTTTATAAAAGTACTCGTAAAATACATAGGGCTATATTTTTCAGACAGGAGAATAATTTTATATTCTTTTCAAAATTCTCAAGACTTAAAAATTTGTTATTTGTTTGAAAAAGCGCTAAAGTCGCAATGGCCGCAAATGAAATATGAAATACGCAGCCAAAATACAATAAAATCAATTGTTGAAGGATTTTCCAACTTGGAATATCTTTTTGCAATGCGCTTTCATGCATGTCTTTTGGGCTTAAAATACGGTATAAAAGTTTTTGCCCTGCCATATGACCCAAAAGTTGCAAACTTGGCTCAAGAATTTGAATTGCAAAGCATTGATGTATCAAGAAAACCTGATGATTACAACGATAAATTCAGAAGATTTATTGAATTCAAAGAGCATAAAGAAATAACACAAAAAAGAAAAACTGTTTTTGATTGGAGTGTTATAGATAAATATATGCTGGAATAATTTTTATCGTATAATAGCACGTATAACAACAAAGTGAGGAAAAATGTTAATCCCAAGCATAGATTTAATGGATTCAAAAGCAGTACAGCTAAAGCAAGGCAAAGAAAAAGTTCTTGAAAGAGAAGATGTGCTAGAGCTTGCAAAGTATTATGCAAGATTTGGCGAAATTGCAGTCATAGACCTTGATGCCGCGCTTAATACAGGCAAAAACAACGAAGAGCTCATTGCAAAAATTTGCAAAATTGCCCCCTGCAGAGTAGGCGGCGGCATAAGAGATAAAGAAAAAGCAAAAAAAATGCTTGCTTTGGGTGCTAAAAAAATTATTATAGGAACAGCAGCAAACGAAGAATTTTTGTCAAAACTGCCAAAAGATAAAGTTATAGTTGCAATTGACTCAAAGAACGGAAATATTACCCTTGAGGGCTGGCAAAAAGAAACTCAAATAAAAACAGAACAATACGTTAAAAGATTTGAGGACTATTGCAGCGGATTTTTATACACAATTGTTGAAAAAGAAGGAATGCTTGGCGGTACAAATATTGAAGCATTCAAACAAATCAGAAAAATTACCGACAAACCAATTGTTGCAGCAGGCGGTATAACAAGTATTGATGAAATCAAAGAACTTGAGAAAATGAACATATCTTCTCAGCTCGGCATGTCAATATATACAGGAAAAATTAACCTGACCGACGCATTTGAAGCAGTTATAGACTTTGAAAAGTGCAACGGACTTGTGCCAACAGTAGTTCAAGATGTAAAAACAAAACAAGTGCTTATGTTGGCTTATTCAAATCGTGAATCGTTGAGGAAATCTCTTGACGAGGGCTTAGCGACATACTATAGCCGCTCAAGAAACGAACTTTGGACAAAAGGCAAAACAAGCGGTAACACTCAAGAGCTTGTAGCGGCGAGATTTGACTGCGACGCTGACACCATACTTTTTAAAGTCAATCAAAAAGGCAATGCCTGCCACCTAAACAGATTTAGCTGTTTTGAGGATAAAGACTTTACCATAAACGAGCTTTATGACTTGATTTTAGACAGAAAAGAAAAACTGCCCGAAAATTCATACACCACAAAGCTTTTTAAAAATGAATTTTACCTAAAAAGAAAAATCATGGAAGAAGCTTTTGAAAGTGTAAATTTCGAACTCGGCGACGGCTTAAGCTGGGAATCAGCAGATTTAATGTACCATATGCTTGTATTTATGGCTATGCACAATACAACCTATGAAGATTTAATAAATAACCTATCATCAAGGACAAAATAATGAAAATCATTCACTCTCAAGAAATTTTAAACAAAAAAAATCATGAGTTTTATAAAACAACAACTCTTGATAATCTTGAGGGTGCAAAAGAAATCATAGAAGACATAAGGCAAAATGGCAACAATAGCGTCATTAAGTACTCAAAAAAATTTGGTGACGGTGATTTTGCACTGCCTTATAACTTTATTGTAAGTGAAGATGAAATCAATCAAGCTTTTAGCGTAGTACCTGAAAATGTTATTAAATCTCTTCAAAAATGCATTGATAATATACGCGAATTTGCACAAAAACAATTTGAATGTATAAAAAATCTCGATATAGAAAAAAACACTTCACAGCTCGGGCACAGAATTATTCCGCTAAATAGGGTTCTATGCTACGTTCCCGGGGGGAATTATCCGCTACCCTCATCTGCAATAATGACCTGTATACCCGCTAAAGTTGCAGGGGTAAAGGAGGTTATCCTCACATCTCCAAAAATAAAACCCCAGACAATAGTTGCAGCAAAGTTAAGCGGGGCGGATAAAATATACAGGCTCGGCGGGGTGCAGGCAATAAGTGCTTTTGCATACGGAACAGAAACAATCGAACCCGTTGATAAAATTGTAGGCCCGGGGAACAAATATGTTACATATGCCAAAAAATACGTTTACGGGCAGTGTTCGATTGATTTTCTTGCAGGGCCGTCTGAAGTGCTCATAGTAGCCGATGACAATCAAGACCCCTCGCTTGTAAGTGCTGATATTCTTGCACAGTGCGAACATGACAAAGATGCAAGAGGGTATTTAGTGTGCTTTAGCGAAGATTTTGCAAATAAAGTTATAAAATCAGCACAAGAACAGCTAAGCAAACTCGAAACAAAAGACATTGCAAGTATTTCATTTGAAAAATCTACGGCAATTGTTGTTAAAAACATTGACGAGGCAATTAAAATTTCAAACCAAAGAGCCCCTGAGCATTTAGAATTAATGTTTGATGGAGCAGAAAAAATTTCAAATAATTTTACAAATTACGGCTCAATGTTCATAGGCGCTAACTGTGCCGAGGTATTTGGCGACTATTGCTCAGGCACAAACCACGTTCTGCCTACAAACGCTGCAGCAAGATACACAGGCGGCTTAAGCGTTTTTGATTTTATAAAAATTCAAACTTATCAAATGTTATCAAAAGAATATTCAAAAGAATTATCCCATCTGGCATCTGAAATTGCACAACAAGAGGGGCTTATGGCGCACAAACTTGCAAGCGATTTAAGGAGAAACTAAATGAGATTTCAGTATAATAAAAAAGAAAAACTGCAAATAAGAATTTTTTCTCGCCTTGCTGCACTTTTGTTTAAACTTAAAGAATTTACATACTGGTGCAAAAATGTAAACTACCCAAAAGAGCCCTGCATCTTTGCTCTTTGGCATGCACATCAGTGCGGATTGTACTCACTTAAAGGCAAAAGCAAAACAAATGTTATGATTAGCCGCTCAAAAGACGGTGAAATAATAGCACGTGCAGCAGAGATTATGGGGCTTAAGACTGTGCGCGGCTCAATTACAAGAGGCGGTGCAAGTGCTACACTTGAGCTTGTAAACAGGATTAAAAAAGGTGACAACGGAGCAATAACTGTTGATGGCCCAAAAGGCCCAAATCGTGTCGTTAAGAAAGGAATAATTGAAATAGCCAGAATGACGGGCGTTCCAATTGTCCCTATAACTTGGTACTCGCCATCAAAAGGCTATATAAAACTCAAAACCTGGGATGGGTTTAGATTTCCGCTTTTTTGCAGAAAAATGCTTATGTACTACGGTGAACCTATTTATGTAGACTCTAACGCCGACGATACCGAAATAGAAAACAAAAGAAAATATCTTGAAGATACCATGAATAAGCAATATGAAATGGTAAAAAGAGATTTTAAAAAGCTTATGAAAGACTAGCGCTTTGCAGTTTTTTTACAAAATCAGGAATTTTATACGCCTCTGTTGTGCCGACAATTATCTTCCACTCAGGCAGAGCCTCTTGCAGTTCATCCTTTAAATCTGACAAAAGACCGGGGATTATTATCTGTTTATTTTTTACTTTATTTAAAACATCATTAGCACTTACCACCTTTGAAGCAATTTCAGCAGTTATTTTTTGAGCCGACCAAGCAGTTAGCACACTCATTCCCTCACTTGGTGTAATAACAAGGTATGAACCGCATTTAAGAGATGAGAGCTCATTTGCAACCGCAAAATAACTTAGTGCAAAGTTTGTTGTAAGAAAAATTAAAGCGTTTTCATCGGGATTATTAAACTCATAAACCTTAGATTCAACTTGCAGAGGCTTTTGAGGGTCAGTATATATATTTAACCTCAAGGTTATCAACGAAGAGACAAGGGCCTCATTTAGCTCGTCAAAAATCAAAAGATTAACATACTTGCAAACAAGAGTTGAAGCAATGGCACAGGCTGATAAAATATCTTTTGTGCAAAGCTGCATATACACAGGCTTTGAGAAGTTCTCATTTCTGTTGATTATTGCCTCATGCCTTATTTTTATAAGCTCATTTACAGTATCTGAGTAATTAGTATATTTAACTTCACATAGACCTGACAAAAATTCATCAGTTATTATTTCTATGTTTTTTTCTTTGAGTTTAGCAACATCAGAGTCAATAGGATTTTTGAAATAAACCGCGTCAATCTTGTATTTTTCACCAATACATTCTATTTCATAATCAAGAATTTTATTTAATTTTTTAATGTAATCGGCATCCTTTGAATCCAGCACTATTGCAAGTACACACGGGTTGATAAAAGTTTTCTCATGACGATACATTACAGTTTCGCCGCCGATTTTTAAATGACCCAAGGTAAGAGTTTGCTGCTGGATTTTACTGTTATGCTCAAGCATTTGGCGCAAATTGTCGGGAATAAAAGGACAAAGCGAAGGTTCTGCCTGAGATTTTGACAATTTCATTGCAAACATCATACAAGTAGGACAACCGCACTTTTTGCAGTTTGCGTTTTCCTCTTTTTTACCCGCAGGCAAATGTTTAAAAATGTCCATAGCCCCTAGTGACATAAGACCTCGCTATGCTGCTTTTTTAATACCTCAATACACTCAGGATGCCACATGACAATAATATTAGCTCCTGCTGCAATTAATGATGATGCGGTTGAAATCTCCCACATTTTAGCCCTCTGAGTTAACTCACCCCAAGATGAAGAAAAGTCAGAGCTTTTGGATTCTTTTGCCTTATACGACTCTTCACCTGCGCAGACAATTATAGGCATATCAAGCATTTTGTCTCCATCTTTGCGCGCCAAGCAAATGCGCTCGATGATACTGTAACCGTAGTCAATGCCATAACCAATACAGCCCATCTCAGGGTCTATTAAAATATTTTTTTCGCTGACACCTGCATCAATTGACAAAATATTAAGCTCTTTAGTCAAATTAATATCAATGGGTGTCCTTAGTACAAAATAATGGTTAAATTTTGTTGCTTTTGCAATTTTAATTAACTCTTCATAATTTGCAGACTGAACAGGAGAAATTATCAGTTCTCTGTCGCAAATAGGCAAAATCACCTTTGCAAGCTCAATATCCCATATGCCATGACCACTGAATCTTACCATCAAAGGAAAATCACAAATTTTTAAGACCGATTTGAAAAAATCATTGCACTTTAGCAAAATACTGTCTTTTTCAGTTTCCTGAGGTTCTTGAATATTAAAATAAATACAAATAGCTTTTGCGCCTGATGACTTTGCTTTTTGTTGCACCGCCCTAAAAAAGTCAACAGGGTTAGAGATAACATCACCCCAGTATTTTTTTAATACAGGAGAATAATTCTCGCTAACTTCATATGGAAATTCCAATATAAAAGCAGGAGGGTTGTTTAAACCTTTTGACAAATCTATATTTAGAAAATCAAAACCCATTGACACCGCTACTGTTGACCTCTTTGCTCAAGGATTTTATTCATAATCTCGCTAAATTCAGCCTCATCAAGAGTTTCTCTTTCTAATAGCTCTTTTGCGATTTTTCTTAGCATATCCTCATTTTCACTGAGCATTTGCTTTGCAATATTGTATCTTTCGTCAACTATTCTTTTTACTTCTTTATCGATATCAGCTGCAATTTCTTCGCTAAAATCTCTCTGATGGCCAAAATCACGCCCCATAAATACATGCTCTTGGCTTGTACCGTATGCAAGATTTCCCATTTTTTCTGACATACCATACACTGTAACCATTTTTCGAGCTAATGCAGAAACTTTTTCAAGGTCATTTTGCGCACCTGTTGTAATTGATTCAGGGCCGTAAATCAACTCTTCTGCTACCCTACCGCCCAAAATCATTGTAATTCTGTCAAGCAGTTGAGATTTTTTAAGAGTCAAATGGTCTTTTTCAGGAAGTACCGTAGTAATACCAAGCGCCATACCGCGAGGAATAATCGACACTTTATGCAGAGGGTCACAGTCTTTTAAAAGCCTTGCTAAAAGCGCATGGCCCACTTCATGATATGCAGTATTTTCCTTTTCTTCATCAGAAATAATTCTTGATTTTTTCTCAGGGCCAGCCATTACCTTATCAATGGCTTCTTCAATGTGCTCCATAGAGATTTCTTTCTCATCATGACGGGCACTCAAAAGCGCAGCCTCATTTAATAAATTCTGTAAATCAGCACCCGTGAACCCCGGAGTTCTTTTAGCCAAAACTTTTAAATCAACATCTTTTGCAAGAGGTTTATTTTTGGCATGAACACCTAAAATCTGCTCTCTGCCTAAAATATCAGGACGGTTTATGATAATTTGTCTGTCAAACCTACCCGGTCTTAAAAGCGCATTATCTAAGATGTCAGGACGGTTTGTAGCTGCAAGCACAATTATATTTACATTCTCATCAAAACCATCCATCTCAACAAGCAACTGGTTTAGAGTCTGTTCGCGTTCGTCATGGCCGCCGCCCATACCTGCGCCTCTTTGTCTGCCAACAGCATCAATTTCATCTATAAATATTATACAGGGCTGATGTTTTTTAGCCTGTTCAAATAAATCTCTTACACGAGATGCGCCGACACCAACAAACATCTCAACAAAATCAGAACCGGAAATAGAAAAGAAAGGAACTCCGGCTTCCCCTGCTACAGCTTTTGCCATAAGGGTTTTACCGGTACCGGGGACACCTACCAAAAGAACACCCTTTGGAATTTTTGCACCCAATTTTGTATATTTTTCGCCATTTTTTAGAAAATCAACAATCTCTTCAAGCTCTTGCTTTTCTTCATCAATTCCCGCAACATCAGCGAAAGTCACCTTTACTTTGTTTTCTTGCATAAGTTTTGCGCGCGATTTGCCAAAGTTCATAGCAGCAGAGCCGCCTTGTTGGATACCTCTTAATAAAAGTATAATTAAACCTATAAAGAATATCGGAACCAAAAGAGAACCAATAGTGCCTAAAATTGAACCCTCTTGAGGTTTTTTGACATTAATTTCAACATTATTTTTTTCTAATTCTTCAATTAAATTCGGAGCATTTTCCGGAATTTGTACCTTATATTGAAAAGTCGCAGGTTGATTTACATTAGAAAAACCTACTAAATCAGGCTTAGGGGATTGAACCTCTTTAGAATCCTTTTTGGTTTTATCAACAGGGACAGCGCTTAAGGAGTTTTTGGAAAGCAAAACGCTTTCAATCTCACCAGATTGAACCTTTTGCATAAATTGAGAGTATGAAATTTCACTGCTTGTAGTAGAAGGGCCCGCAAAGGCAACTACTGCAAGCAAAAGCGCTATAATACCAACGATTATGTAAACTCCCATAGATTGATTTTTGTTCATTTTTACCCCTGTAACAAAATATTTCTGTTGCCATTATATCAAAAGAATAATAAAATGTTAATCAGGAATACATTTATGTCAAAAGCTTATCTGTCACTAGGTTCAAATTTAGGAGACCGCTTGTCCAACATTCAACAAGCGGTAAGACTTTTGACAAGTGATAATAATATTAAACTTCTGCGCGCCTCGTCGTTTTATGAAACTCAGCCGTGGGGCCACAGTGAGCAAAATTGGTTTATTAACGCTGCAATTGCAATAGAAACAGACCTTTCGCCGATTGAACTGCTCAGAGTTTGCCAAGACATTGAGTCGAAACTCGGCAGAATTAGAGAAGGAAAGCCAAAGTGGAGCGAGAGAGTTATAGATATAGATATTTTATTTTATGATGATTTAATATTTAAGAATGAAATTTTGGAAATTCCTCATAAATATGTGCACCTAAGGGCTTTTGCACTTGTACCGATGATTGAAGTTAATGCAAATCTTGTACACCCTGTGCTGAATAAAAACATAATAGAGCTCCATGAAGCGCTTGATGACCCAGAGGATGTATTTTTGTACGGCACGGTTATGCCCGAGATGAACAAATGAAAAAAATTGCAATAGTCGGCGCAGGCCCCTCGGGTGTATATTGTGCACTTTGTCTTTTAAGTTTTGGCATAAAAAATATAGAAATATTTGAAAAAAACTCGCCATTATCAACACTTTTACCCACAGGCGGGGGCAGATGCAACCTGACACACAGGGGTGACGATATTAAAGAATTTGCTAAAAATTACCCAAGAGGAGAAAAGTTTTTATACTCAATATTTTCTAAACACTTTGTAGGTGACACGCTTGAATTTTTCTCAAAAATTGGCATAGAAACATATATTCATGAAGATGAAAGATACTTCCCGAAGTCCAATTCTTCATCAGATATGAGAAAAAAAATGCTCAACGCACTTTGCGATATTAAAATAAAAAAGCAAAATATAACCTCAAAAGACGAGCTAAAAGAGTATGATTTTATAGTAATTTCAACAGGCTCAAAAGGCGGATATAAGCTTGCTTGTGACTTTGGACACTCTATAGTTGAGCCAAAACCAGCACTGTGCGGACTAAAATTATCAAATAACTCTTCAAAATACCCTCAGGGAGTTGTTTTAAAAACAAAAGACGGCGATGTACTTTTTACAAAAGACGGTATTAGCGGGCCTTTAATATATAAAATATCTTCTCTTAGAGCAAGAGAGCCATTCCCTTATAAAATCACACTATCGCTTATAGATGAGGATAAGCTCACACGAGAAGTTAAAAACAACCCTAAAAAAAGTTTTGGAAATGTAGTTAGTGGCTTTATTCCAAAATCACTTGCGCATGTTATTTTAAAAAATTACGACAAACAATGTGCAAACGTAAGCAAAAAAGAAATTGAGGAACTAAAGATAATAACTTTTGAAGTTGTCTCAACCGATAACAAAGGAGAAATAGTTACCTCCGGCGGGGTAAACCTAAAGGAAATCGACAAAGACTGCAGGTCAAAACTTGAGCCAAGAGTATTTTTCTGCGGAGAAGTTATGGACATAGACGGCTTTTGCGGAGGTTATAACCTGCAGAACAGCTGGAGCAGCGCCTATTGTGCCGCAAAGAAAATAAGCGAAATTATCTGACACAGAGGAAAAACTTATAGATAAGATTAGCCAAGGCCTCATCATCCTTAATAGCTAAGGATATTTCATCAATTATACTCTGGGTGCTTTTATTTTCCTTAAACATGTACAATACGTAAGGCTCAACATTTAGTGCGTTTGCTATTTTTTGCAGGGTATCAACAGCAGGGTAAGATTTTCCTCTTTCAATATTACTCAAAGTGGCCTGCTCAATACCAACAAGCTCGGATAGATATTCTTGTGTATAGTTTTTTGACTCGCGCAGACTTTTTATACGCCTACCTAAACATATTTTTATATCACACATAGCAACCTCTCATATATTCTCGCAACAAATTTGAAAAATATTTATATTGCTATGGTTATATTTTTTATTGATTTATATTGTAACAGAATATATAATATAACTGATAATTTAAAATTACCTGGAAAATATAACTTACAAACATAGAATTAAGGAATACGAAAATGAGAAGGAATTTTACCTGCGCGCATTCTCGCGCCTTTACTCTTGCAGAGCTTTTAACTGCAGTCCTTGTAATATCAGTTATTATGGTGGCACTAGCTCCCGTTATAACAAAAAGAATGAAAGAAAATATTACAGTACAGACTGATAATAAAAAGGGACTTGAAATATATACAAACCCCGGGACTTACACATTTGATGTTCCAATAGGTATTAATACATTATTTTTGCAAGGCTCAGGAGGTGCAGGTGGTGGAGGTGGTTCAACATATACCGAAAAAGATGTTTCTTTTACAAGTTCAACTACTTGGACAATACCTGCTGGAGTTAATGAAGTAACACTTACAATAACAGGCTCCGGTGGTGGCGGCGGAGGAAGTAACGGAGGTGCAACGGGAGCTACAAGTTGCGAGAATAATCCCGGAGCAAACGGCAAGCCAAATACAAGCGAACTTGCTAAATATCCATTATTTTTAGCAAAAAGAGGGTCCGATGATGAATCTGATTTATGTATATTTAAAAAAAATGCAGGAGATGAAGGAACATGGCCATACAAAAATATGGATACGAATTTTCTAAAAATAAATCAAGCATGTACGACACAAACTTGCTGCTGGCATGCAGATGGAAGTTCTGATACCGCATACACCGATCCATTATATCCATATTCCTACAATGGTAACAAAAGGACAGTGTGTAAATATGCTGCCGCATCTAAAATTTGCTATGTATATGGGAGAAAAACAGAAAATGGTCCATCATATAACTACAGACTGCCTGAAGAAAGTGAGCTAAGGAAAATAGATAAATTTTTAAATGAATATTCAAGAGAAGCAGGAAATAACGGGCTTCAATTATGCAGTTACAATTACTTGACGAGTGAACCGTATGATAAAGTGCCACGATGCACGAGCCATGCTGTGTGCCTAGGTTCAGATTTTCTAAACAGATGTGATGCATCTGGTATATGGGGGAATAACACAACAGTATTTTATTGGGTTAGTCCAGATTCACATGGTATAAAAAAGGATACTGCAGGAAACGCCTACTCCGTCCGCTGCGTCAAGTCCCTCAAGTACTACAACAACTATGGTGGTGCTGGTGGCGCATCAGGAGCTATTATGGAAAAGACTATTAATGTCCTGCCTAAAGATGTGTTTGAAATAACAATAGGTTCTGGTGGTAATGGTGGAGCTGCAAGAACTAAAGGAAGTCAGGGAGGAACTACAAAGATTGTTCATAAAAGAGGTTCTGTTGAACTTGGAACATATTATGTAAAAGGAGGATTAGGAGGTAATGGAGCTACAACATCAGCTAATGGTAGTGCTTATACAAATGGAACTGCAAGCGGCAATACAACAGTATCAGGTACATGTTATGCTCGAAACAGAAAAGATACTACAGATAGTTTTATTGGAGGCAATACATCATGTTCTGTTATCTCATATAGTGGAGAAGCTGGTAGTTCAACAAAAGGCGGTAATGGAGGAAGAGTTAAAAATACTGGGACTATTAATGATGGAGAATATAGTTCGGGAGGATATCTCTATGTAGACAGTTCAAGAATAGCAAATCAAAGAGCAACAAGTGAAGAGATAAGATTAGCCAAAGGACAAAACGCCTCAACCGCAGGCTTTGGCGGTGGTGGAGGATTAACTCCCGCTTGGGCTACTTCTACTTCTCACTTCTATGGTGGAGGTAAGGGAGCATCAGGAAGAGTTGATATAGTGTATAAGGTAGCACTACCGGGTGGTGGCGGAGGTTCAGCATCAAGAGTTGCAGGAGTTAATGGTAATAATAAAATGTATGAGATTAAGTATAAGGTAGCTGAGGGAGATAGGATTGT
>CALUSB010000026.1 GCA_944323335.1 Candidatus Gastranaerophilales bacterium | reverse complement strand
GGCTTACGCAAAGAAAAAGCCGCCTTTTGGGCGACCGAGAATAAAAATCTGTATATGGAGGAAGGAGTGGAAAGAGAAGAACTAATCTACTATTACTATTCCATATATCAAAAATATATAACATTGATATCATTTTTATTTTAACATTCTTAATAAATTTTTTGTGACATAATATAGTCATGAATGACAAAATTGTTATATCAGGTGCAAAAGAGCACAATTTACAAAATGTTTCGCTTGAGCTTCCAAAAGGCGAGTTAATTGTCTTTACAGGAGTTTCAGGTTCAGGCAAGAGCTCTCTTGCATTTGACACTATTTTTGCAGAAGGGCAAAGACGTTATGTAGAGAGCCTTTCGACCTACGCCCGCCAATTTTTGGGGCAAATGGATAAGCCTGATGTTGAACACATTGACGGGCTCTCTCCTGCAATATCAATTGACCAAAAATCAACAACCAACAATCCGCGCTCGACCGTGGGTACAATAACAGAGATTTATGACTATTTAAGGCTTTTGTACGCAAGAGTAGGTACTCCTCATTGTCCCGAATGCGGCGAGCTTATTGTCCCGCAAACAATAGATGAAATAGTTTCAAAAATCATGGCTCTCGGCGAGGGTGCGAAAATTCAAATAATTGCGCCCATTATTCGCGGCAAAAAGGGAGAATATACTCAAACAATTCAGGCGCTTAAGTCTGAGGGCTTTGTAAGAGTAAGGGTTGACGGGCAAATATACAATCTTGATGAAGATGAGATTGAACTTGATAAAACAAAAAAACATACAATTGATGTCGTTATAGATAGAGTTGTTGTAAAAGAGTCTGCCAAATCTCGCATTTTTGACAGTGCGCAAATGGCGCTGCAGCGCTCTGACGGGCTGATGGTCTTAGATGTTATAGGCAAAGGCGAGCAGATTTTCTCGGAAAAATTAGCCTGCCCGAATTGTAATATTAGTTTTGAAGAGCTTACACCAAGGATGTTGAGTTTTAATAACCCTTATGGTGCTTGCAAAGTGTGTAACGGTTTAGGGGCTCATTTTGAAATGTCACCAGAGCTTATCGTTCCTGACCCTGCTAAATCAATTAATCAGGGAGCAATTTATCCTTGGGCAAAAACGGGTAATCAGTATTATAATGATGTGCTAAATTCGCTCTGCGAGCACTACGGTATTGACCCTGATGTTCCCTTTAAAAGCCTTTCACCCTCTCAAAAAGGAATAATCTTATACGGTAACGGCGATGAGCGAATTAAAATGCGCTATGCTGATTTTGGTACAAAAAACTACAGAACTCACTACGCAGCATACCCCGGGGTTATACCCTATCTTACAAAAAGATATGAAAGCTCTGACTCTGAACTTATAAGAGGCGAGTATCAAAAGTATATGACCTCAATCCCCTGTAAAGCTTGCAAGGGTGCTCGTTTAAATCCTTTCGCTTTGGCTGTTACAATAATGGATAAAAACATATATGAGTTTTGTCTTTTATCCGTTAATAGAGCGTATGAATTTATACAGGAAGTCTACTTAAATCTTGATGATTTTAAACTGACCATAGCAAAGCAGATACTTGATGAGATAAGGCTTCGTTTGAAGTTTTTAATCGATGTGGGGCTTGGATATTTAAACCTTGCAAGAAGCGCCGGGACGCTATCGGGCGGAGAGGCACAGAGAATAAGGCTTGCAACACAGATAGGCTCAGGGCTCTCAGGTGTGCTTTATGTACTTGATGAACCCTCAATCGGTCTGCACCAAAGAGATAATGACATGCTGATAAATACCCTTGTTAAGCTCCGCAACTTGGGAAATACGCTTATTGTTGTTGAGCATGATGAAGATACCATAAAAGCTGCAGACTACATTGTGGATATCGGCCCAAAGGCAGGCGTTGAGGGCGGCAAGATTGTAGCATACGGTACTCAAAAAGATATAGAAAAAGCAAAAGAATCTATAACAGGCAAATATTTAAGCGGCGAGTTGAAAATTCCCGTCCCAAAGGAAAGGCGGCTTGGAAACGGTAATTTTTTGGAGGTTAAAAACGCAAGTCTAAATAACCTGAAAAACATTGATGTAAACATTCCGCTTGGAAAAATCGTAGCCGTTACAGGTGTTTCAGGCAGCGGAAAGTCTACTTTGGTGGATGACATAATAAACGAATACGCTCTTCACAAACTACGTGCAAACAGGCCAAAACCTCTCGGGGTGGATGAAATAAAAGGTTTTGAAAATATTGATAAGATAGTCTGTGTTGACCAAAGTCCCATAGGCAGAACTCCAAGGTCAAACCCTGCAACTTATACTGAAGTTTTCACACATATAAGAGATTTATTTGCCCAGACAAACGAAGCAAAAGTAAGAGGCTATAAACAGGGAAGATTTTCTTTCAATGTTAAAGGCGGAAGATGCGAAAAATGCAAGGGTGACGGCGTATTAAAAATAGAGATGAATTTCCTCTCGGATGTTTATGTTAAGTGCGATGTTTGCAAAGGAAAACGCTACAACCAAGAAACTCTCGAAGTTAAATATAAAGGCAAAAGCATATCAGATGTGCTTGATATGACAGTTGGAGAGGCGCTTGAATTTTTCAAGAATGTTCCTCGAATTGCAACTCGCCTGCAAACACTTTACGATGTGGGTCTTGACTACATTAAACTCGGGCAAAGTGCAACTACTCTCTCAGGCGGTGAAGCTCAAAGGGTTAAACTTGCACTTGAACTTAATAAGCGAGCAACCGGCAAAACCCTTTATTTAATGGATGAACCCTCTGTGGGGTTGCATTGGTATGATATAGATAAACTTGTAAAAATTCTGCACCAGCTGGCCGATAGCGGAAATACGGTTTTAATTATTGAGCACAATTTAGATATCATAAAGTGCGCTGATTATATCATTGACCTTGGGCCAGAGGGCGGTGAAGGCGGCGGAAGCATAGTTGCAAAAGGTACACCCGAACAGGTTGCAAAATGCAAAGACTCATATACGGGTAAGTATCTTGCAAGACTTTTATAATTAAGCCATAACGTCAAGTGCTTTGACTCTTATTTTGACTCTTCCTTTTTCTGACTTATCAACATTAACTATTGATAATTTTTTGCCCTGCATTGAAGTTGCGTCAAAATAAATTGCAGCCTGTCTTTTTGCTTTTTTAGGCTGCAATAATATTTGTGTTAAATTGTGTTCTTTATCTTCACTATGATTCAGCGCGTCGTAAGACTGCTTTGTCAGTTCAGCACTCTGGGCATTTTTGCCTCTAAGAATGAAAACATCATTTTCTGATGTGTTGAGTGCAAGTTGTTTTTTGTTGTTATGCTCCTTAGGCGCATTCTCTCGGAAAAAACTTCGCACTATCCCCTGCGATTCTTCCGAACTTATCGGACCGCTGCTTGTAACATAAACCTCGTGTCCTTTGGTTCTGAATGTGATTGGTGGTTTACTCGAGTACGGATTATTGACTCGCTTAAAACTTATTTCCAATTTTTTTTCCTCTTGTTTTTAAGATTAGGTGTATAGTATACCATAAAAAAATTTTTCAAGCATCATATTTTAAAATTATTAATAATTGTTAACATGTTTAGTTTTGTGTCTGATAAAAAAAATACCAAAATTGCTCAAAATACCTTTAAGAAAGGAGTTAGCTATGTGTAAGACTTTTGAGGCTATTCATAAATTGGCTAAAAAAATGGACTCAGACTCGGTTATGGTGTGGGTCGGACTAAAAAAAATCTCGGGCAGACTCTATACTTGTGAAGACGGAAAATGCTTAGATGAAGTAGTTACTCTTCAAGACGCAGTTGTAGAAGACTGTAACCATCCTGACGGCTGCCAGTTTCGTGAGTATAAGTGGTTAAATATACCATCACACAAAATAAATGCTTTCACGTTTAAATGCTGTGTAAGATAATTTATCAAAATAAGGGCATGGGTTTTTTAACCTGTGCCTTTTTATGATATTATTATTTTATGAGTGAACTTTTGATGCCTGCTGGCAATATAGAAAAAATGAAATACGCTTTTGCCTACGGGGCAGACGCTTGCTATTTGGGGCTTGTTGATTATTCTCTTCGCACTATGAGAAAAGGCGAACTCATTACAAGAGAAAATTTAAAATCGGCAATAGATACTGCTCGCTCATTAAATAAAAAAGCCTATCTTACGCTAAATATTTTTGCGTATGATGATGATATTAGAAGTCTTGAAGGCACACTTGAAGTTATAAAAGACGCTAATCCGCATGCTATTATACTAAGTGACTTTGGGGTTTATAATCTTGTAAAAAAATTCCTGCCTGATATTGATATACACATTTCAACTCAAACAAATATTTTAAACACCGAAGCCGTGAAATTTTGGCGTGATATGGGTGCAACAAGAGTAATTCTTGCTCGTGAATTGTCACTTAAACAAATAGAAGCAATTAAAAAAGCAGTTCCTGAAATAGAGGTTGAAATTTTTGTCCACGGGTCACAGTGCATGTCCTACTCCGGCAGATGCCTTTTGAGTGATTACATGACAAAAGGAGAAAGAAAAGCAAACCACGGCGGCTGCGCGCAGCCTTGCAGGTGGAGCTATAAGCTTTTAGAAGAAACCCGCCCCGGCGAGTATTATGAAATTGTTCAAGATGAAAGAGGCTCTCATATCCTTTCTCCGAAGGATTTGTGCCTTGTAAGATATATAAAAGAGCTTATGGATATTGGGGTAGATTCTTTTAAAGCCGAGGGCAGAACAAAGAGTTTATATTACGTAAGTGCGGTAGCAAAAGCTTATAGAGCAGTTATGGACGCTAAAATTTCAACCGATGAGGCATTTTTAGAGCTTAAAAAAGTCGGTAACCGCGGCTTTACGGAAGGGTTTTTTATGGGCAATAACGACTCTTCAAGCTACAGTTATGAAATATCCAAAGGGCTTGCAGGGGCTGATTTTTTATGTATTTTCCTTGACAGGAGAGAAAATCTCTATAAGGTCGTAATAAAAAATAAAATGCTCCTTAACGACGAGTTTGAAATTATTACGCCCAATTTTAAATCTACGGTTAGAGTAAAATCAATTTATAACGATAAAGAAGGCGACGTTGATGTTGCCAACACAAATGATGAAGTATGGATGGAATTAACAGGTGATGACCACTGGCAAAACGAGTGGCAGTGGGCACTTGGCAGAACGGTAGGTATAAAAAATGAGACTCAAGCCTGATATAAATATAAAATCAATTTATGATATTAATATTTTTAATTTAAAAGCATGCGAGATTGAGGCTATATTTTTTGATTTGGATTCTACTGTTATGCGCTCAAAAAGCGGGGTTTTCGAGCCTAAGATGCTTGAGTTTTTAGCAAGACTTCAAAATCATTTTAAACTTGCAATCATTTCAAATAATAAAAACGAAGATTATATAAATAAAGCCCGCGCGCAGGTTAAGTTTCCAGTTATAGGCAGAGCCGCAAAGCCTGATACAAAAGTGCTTTTAAAAACTTGTGAAGAAATGAAAGTAAACCCGAGAAACTGCGCTTTTGTGGGCGACAGACCTCTAACAGACATACTTTGCGCCAAGCGCGCCTGCATGTTCTCTATTCTTGTGGATTCAATTTCTTGTGATGAAGAAAAAAAAGTTGTGCGCTTTGTAAGGTTTTTAGAGAGATTAAGTATAAAAAAATAAAAGGCTGCCTTTGAGCCTTTTATTTTTATGTTGAAAAAAGTTATTTTATTATGCCGAAACCAAGCATTAAAGTGGTTAAAATAAACACCGCTCCAACAATGTAAGTTACTTTGTTAAGCCCTTTTTCAGCGCTTTTTTGAGATGAGAAAAGCTGACTTGCAGAGCCGATGGATGCTATACCATCTCCTTTTGGCGAGTGTAAAAGTACAAGCATTATAAGTAAAAGTGCTGATATTATTTGTATTATGTAGAAAAAAGTAACCATTTTTATCCCTTTATAATATTACTATATCGGTTTATAGCATAAATATATTTTTTTGTCTAATTAATGGATTGCCAGTAGTCTTTTAAGATTTTGCAATCTGTTTCAATATTTGGGCTTTCACAAACTATAACGCCCTTAACGTCAAAGGTTTTAAAAGCTTTAAGGAGGTCTTTGTAGTTAAAATCACTTTCTTCAAAAATCAAATGATGTTTTTCGCCTTTTTGCGAGTAAGCAATGCCTGCCATGTGCGCATGAAAGTTGTTTATTGCAACATCACCAAGGCCTTTTGCGATTTTTTCAAATATTGTGCAAAACTCGTCATACGTGTTAAACTCTCCGTTTGTGCGCGCATGAATATGGGCAAAATCCACACACGGCAGGACGTTTTTGTAGTTTTTGCAAAGCTCTATTATCTCATCTATATCGCCCCATTGAGTTCCCTTGCCGGTAGTTTCGGGTCTTATCCAGATATTGTTGTTTTCTTTTTCTAAAATTTCTACAATTTCATCGTGCTTTTGAAGAATTGTTTTAAAGGTGTCTTCCTTGCTTGAACCCATGTAAAATCCGGCATGGTAGACAATTGAGTACGCTCCAAGACGTTTTGCCATTCTTGCCGTGTCTAAAATCCTTACTACACTTGCCTTTTGTTTATCTTCTTCCTTTGAATTAAGGTTAATATAATAAGGCCCGTGAGAGGTCAAAATCATGTCTTTTTTTTGATTTAAAACTATATCTTGAGTTTTATCGCTCATTCTGACGCCATGGACAAACTCTATTTCAAGCCCGTCAAGGTTCATTTCTTCAAGCTTTGAAAACGCATCGGAGTAATCCTTTGCACTAAGGGGTATTCCTGCTGTTAAAAAGTTAAGTTTATCCATATCAGTTAAAATTTTCTCCCACAGTTGGTCTAAAAATATCTATAAAACTCTCTGCATCAAATATGCCCCAGCTCCCGCACTGCATACATTTAGGGTATATATAGCCGTCTTGTGCGGTAATTTCAAGGGTGTCTTTTTCAACTTTTGTAATTACACCCGTGTCAAGACTGTGTGCTTCTTCTTTATATTTTAAGCAGAATATTTTTATGGGTGCGCCTCTAAAGTTAAGATATACCGTATAAAAAGGGTTTGACGCACGAGTGATTTTATCCAGTTGTGTGCATTTTTGATTCAGGTCAAGCTTTGTTGTGCCCGATATTTTCGGCGCTTTTATAAAATCTCCTTTTTCCTGAGGTTTGGAGTCAATTTTGCCTGTTTGTTGAAATTTATCAAGCACCTCGCAGAGCATATCCGCTATTAAAAAATTTGACCTGTTAAAAAGCGTTCCTATAGTTTCGTTTTTATCTAAAATAATATTTCTTTGTGCAATTATATTGCCGCTGTCAAAATGCTCGTTTGCAAAGTGCAGAGTAACACCGCTTAGGCTTTCGCCGTTGTTAATTATATGATAATAAGGGTTTGCGCCTCTATACATAGGCAAAAGCGAGGGATGACAGTTAATGTAGCCATGTTTTGTTGTTTTTAAAAAGTCTTTACCCAAGAGTTTGTCAAAAGAGCAGATAACGCCTATATCAGCCTTTTTGGCGGCGATTTTTTTAATTATATCGGAGTTATTCGGGTTGCCGTCATACTCAAAAACTTCCAGATTAAAGCTTTTAGCATATTCAACAAAACCTCTTGAAGTGGGGTTTGAGCTTGGCGGAGGAATAACTGCCGCTATCTCAAAGCCCTTTTGTATAAGTGCATCGAGGCAAACATTTGCCATATCAGGCATACCGCAGAATATTATTTTTATTTTTTCAGAACTGTTTTGCAACCAAAACCCCCAAAGCAAGTGCGCCAACTGATAATATCAAACTTAATATTATATATAATATTGCTTTATAAATTTCTCCCGATAAAAATAAATTCCAAACGTCAAGAGAAAAAGTCGAAAATGTGGTTAACCCGCCGCAAAATCCTACAGTTAAAAAGAGTTTTACCTCATTTGGTACGGCAACTTTTTCTAAAAACATAAAAAAGCCAAAACCCATAATGAAACTACCAATGATGTTTACACTAAGAGTTCCCAAGGGAAAAGACGAGCATATTTTTGAACATAAAAGTCCTACAGAGTACCTTAAAAGCGCTCCCAAGCCTCCTCCAAAAAATATAGCGAGAAATTTAACCATATAAATATATTAACATAAGTATAGAATTTTGAAGTATTGTAACAAAATTATAAGTATAAAAATTTAGTGTTGACGAGAAAATTTGTTTGTAATAAGTTTATGAATACTGAATGAAACTAGAAGAAGTAAGGCAATTATGACTACGACAGCAAAAAGACAAAGAATAAGGGTATGTCTGAAAGCATATGACCATCAGTTAATCGATTTAAGTGCGCAAAAAATTGTTGACACTGCAAAAAGAACTGATGCAAGTGTATCAGGCCCTATACCTCTGCCGACAAAACGCAGAGTATACTGTGTTCTTCGTTCACCTCACGTAGATAAAAAATCTCGTGAACACTTCGAAATGAGAACACACAAGAGAATCATAGATATCTATGATCCTACACAACAAACTACAGAAGAACTTACAAGAATGGATCTGCCCTCAGGTGTAGACATTGAAATTAAGCTGTAGTAACCGAACGCTTTAGCACAATCAAAATTGAATATTGAATGTGATCTGGCAAAGTAGGCAGAGTTTAGTTTTTAAACAAAGCCAAAAGTGAAACAACCGAGAACGCAAGCTCTCACAACAGAAAGGTAGAAAATGACATTAGGTGTTATTGGACAAAAACTTGGAATGACACAAATTTATGACGAGCAAGGACTTTGCATCCCCGTTACGGTAATCAAAGTTGACCCTGCCGTTGTGACTCAAGTTAAAACTGTTGAAACAGACGGATACAACGCTATTCAAGTAGGCGTTATCCCTGCAAAAGAAAAACATTTAACAAAAGCTCAAATTGGTCATTTCAAAAAGAATAATCTTGAAAACTTCAGGCATTTACAAGAGTTCAGAGTAGAAAATCCTGCTGATTACACGGTAGGTCAAAAAATCGATTTATCGGTTTTATCTGAAATAACTAAAGTAGATGTTACAGGAAAATCAATAGGTAAAGGTTTTCAAGGTACCGTTAAAAGACACAACTTCGGAAGAGGCCCCATGGCTCACGGTTCAAAAAACCACAGAGAGCCCGGTTCAATCGGTGCAGGTACTACTCCCGGTCGTGTAATCAAAGGTAAAAAAATGGCAGGAAATATGGGTAATGAAAGAGTTACCGTTTCTAAACTCACGGTAGTTAGAGTTGATGCCGACAAAAATCTGTTATTAATCAAGGGCTCAGTTCCGGGTCCTGAAGGTAAATTGGTCACAGTTAAACCTTCAAGAACAAAATGGAATTAGAGGTATAAGATGACTGAAAATACAAAAACTCAAACAGTAAAATTACTTAGCACTTCAGGAAGTCAATTAGGTGAATTGAGTCTTGACGGTAAAGTATTTGGTGTTGAACCAAATATCCACGTTATGCACCTTGCACTTAAAAGACAGTTAAATAACGCACGTCGCGGTACTGCTTGCGCTAAAACAAGAGCAGAAGTATCAGGCGGCGGTAAAAAACCTTGGAAACAAAAAGGTACAGGCAGAGCAAGAGCCGGTTCAATCAGATCACCATTGTTCGCTGGCGGCGGTGTAGTATTTGGCCCTAAACCAAGGTCATATGAAACAAATCTGCCTCAAAAGGCAAGAAAATTGGCTTTAAAATCTGCGCTAAGCGCTAAACTTGAAGCAATGACAGTTGTTAAAGATTTTTCAGAATTAACTGAAGCTAAAACAAAAGCTATGGCAAAAATCTTAAAAGACTTGAACGCTCAAGGCAAAATCTTAATCATTGCTGATTTAAAAGCAGATGAAAATAAAAATCTTGCGCTAAGTGCAAGAAACCTTGCAAACGTAAAATTATTACTTCCTTCAAACTTAAATGTAAAAGATTTAATTGAAGCTGACAGTCTGATTGTTTGTGAGGCTGCAATTAACGAAATTACTGAAAGGTTGGCGAAATAATGGCAAACACTAGAACCAACAAAGAAAAATTATACGATATTATCAAAAAGCCTGTTATTACAGAAAAATCAATGGCTAATACCGTTAATAACGTATACACTTTTGAAGTTGCAAAAGACGCTTCAAAGGTAGAAATCGCGCAAGCAATTGAACTTGCTTACCCGAATCGCAAAGTTAAGAAAGTAAGGACTGTATATATGCCCTCTCATCAAAAAAGAATGGGCTTAAAGTTCGGTAGAACCCAATCAGGTAAAAAAGCTATCGTTACAATCGATGGTGAGCCTATTGAAGAATTGACAGGAGTGTAGATAACAATGGCAACTCGTAAAATTAATCCAACTTCGCCAGGTCAACGCGGTATGACAAGAGCAGATTTTTCGGAAATTACAACAGACACACCTGAAAAATCACTTTTGAGACCGTTAAGAAAAAAAGGCGGTAGAAATAATACAGGTAGAATAACTACAAGACATCAAGGCGGCGGTCACAAACAAGCTTACCGTGTAATTGATTTCAAAAGAAATAAAGTAGGCGTTGTAGGTTTTGTTAAAACCGTTGAATACGACCCCAACAGAAACGTAAGAATTTCCCTTGTAGTATACGCAGATGGCGAAAAAAGATATATATTAACACCTGAAAACTTAAATGTAGGTGATACTATTATCTCCGGCCCTGATGCAGATATTAAACCGGGAAACGCTCTTCCTTTAGAAGCTATTCCTTTGGGTACTATGGTTCACAATGTTGAATTATTCCCCGGTCGCGGCGGCAAAATGGTTCGCTCAGCCGGTATGAGTGCTCAGTTAATGGCTAAAGAAGGCGACTATGTAACTCTAAAACTTCCATCATCTGAAATGAGAATGGTTAGAAAAGAATGTTACGCTACAGTCGGAACTTTGGGTAACTCAGAGTTTAAGAACCTTTCAACCGGTAAAGCAGGCAGAACTCGTTATTTAGGTGTAAGACCTACGGTTCGCGGTGTTACAATGAACCCTGTTGATCACCCTCACGGTGGTGGTGAAGGTAAAACCGGCCCCGGCGGTAATCCGAAAACTCCTTGGGGAAGACCTGCTCTTGGACAAAAGACAAGAAACCCCAACAAGGCATCATCTAAATTAATAGTAAGAAGAAGAAAAAAATAAAATAAGTAAGGAGAACACAAGTAGATGGCTCGTTCATTAAAAAAAGGTCCATTCGTACATGAATCTTTAGAAAAGAAAATAAATAAACTAAACGAAACTCAGGAAAAGAAAGTTATTAAAACTTGGTCCAGAGCATCTATGATTGTGCCTGATATGTTAGGTCACACTATTGCTGTTCACAACGGTAAAACTCACGTTCCCGTTTATGTTACAGAACAAATGGTTGGTCACAAATTAGGTGAATTCGCGGCAACTCGTTCATTCAGAGGTCACGCGGGTCAAGATAAAACAGCTAAAAGGAAATAAGTTTTAAATAAGCCATAAGGAATATAGATATGCAACAAGCGACAGCTAAACAAACAAATATAAAAATGACTGCAAGAAAATTACGCAGAGTAATTAATCTTGTAAGAGGCAAAAATGCCCTCGAAGCTCAAAAAATGCTTAAATTTATGCCTTATTTTGCAGCAAGAGTGGTAGAAAAAAACCTCAACGCAGCTATTGCAAACGCGTCTGAAAAATTCGGCGCAAAAGCTGACGTGTTGAAAATCTCTGAAATTTTTGCCGATGAGAGTGTTACATATAAAAGAGTAAGACCTCGCGCTCAAGGTAGAATGTACAAGAGATTTAAAAGAACATCACATTTAACAGTTAAGTTAACAAGAAACTAGGAGAAGAACTTTGGGACAGAAGACACATCCAACCGGATTTAGAATCGGAATAATTGAGCCATGGGTTAGCACATGGTTTGCAAATAAAAAGAAATATGCTGAATTTATAGCTGAAGATGCTAAAATCAGAAAATTTGTTAAAAAGAAACTCTATACTGCTGGTGTTTCAAGAATTAACATCGCAAGAAAAGCACAGAATGTTAATATAACTGTTGTTACAGCTAAACCCGGTATCGTTGTGGGTAGAGGCGGTCAAGGTATTGACGACTTAAGAGTTGCCGTCCAAAACCTTATTAACAACAAAAACGTGTCAATTGATGTTGTAGAAGTTGCAAGAATTGATGTTGATGCTCAACTTGTTGCAGAAAATATCGCACTTCAACTTGAAAAACGTATCGCATTCAGACGTGCTATGAAACAAGCTATGCAGAGAACAATGCGCGCAGGCGTTCAAGGTATTAAAGTTATGGTATCAGGTCGTTTGGGCGGTGCTGAAATTGCAAGAAGCGAATGGGCTAAAGAAGGTAGAATTCCTCTACAAACACTAAGAGCCGATGTTCAATACGGTTTTGCCGAAGCCGATACGGTTATGGGTAAAATCGGTGTTAAGGTTTGGGTATTCAAAGGCGATTTAATGCCCGGCGAAAAAGCAGACCAAAACATAAAAACAAAAAAAGCAACAAATAAAGATAACGCGCGTTTTACTAATAGAAGAAAACGCAACGAAGAAGCACAAGAAGACAAGGCTCAAGCCTAGTTGATTGAAATAATAGGAGCAAATCACAATGTTAATGCCTAAAAAAACTAAATTTCGTAAAAAAATGAAAGGCAATATGAAAGGGACTGAAACAAGAGGCACGACTCTTGAATTCGGCAGCTACGGATTGCAATCTCTTGAACCTGCTTGGATTACAAGCCGCCAAATAGAAGCCGCACGTCGTGCAATGACAAGACAAATCAAACGTGGCGGTAATGTTTGGATTAAGATTTTCCCCGACAAGCCTATTACTGCAAAACCCGCTGAAACTCGTATGGGCAAAGGTAAAGGTAACCCTGAATATTGGGTAGCTGTTGTAAAACCCGGCAGAATGCTTTTCGAAATCGAATATTCTGTTAGAGAAGATGCAATTAAAGCACTTACACTTGCGGCACAAAAATTGCCAATCAAAGTAAGAGTGGTAGAAAAATAGGTGAGTAAGATGAAACTTCAAGAAATAAAAGAAAAATCAATTGCTGAGCTTAAGGATTTAATTCTTAATTCAAAAAAAGAATTATTTAGCTTAAGAATGAAACATAACAAAATGAACCAGCTGGAAAATCCTGCTCAAATTAAACAAACTAAGCGTTTAATTGCAAGATTGAAAACTGTTCTGAGACAAAAAGAATTAAATGTATAGGTTATAAAATAACAAAGGAAATAATAAAATGCCCAAGAAAGTTAAACAAGGTACAGTTGTTAGCGACAAAATGGAAAAAACAGTTGTCGTTGAAGTAGCTGAACACAAAACTCATAAAAAATATAAAAAAGCTATGGTTTTCACAAAAAACTACAAAGTGCATGATGCTCAAAACAAATCAAAAGTAGGCGATGTTGTTACTATCGTTGAATCAAGACCTATTTCAGGTTCGGTTCGTTTTGTTCTTGACAAAGTGGTTGAAGAAGCCAAGTAGACTAAAGGGCAGTATTTAAATATAAGGTAAAGAGAAATGATACAACAAGAAACCAGATTACAGGTGGCAGATAACACAGGTGCTAAAGAACTTTTAGTTATCCGTGTTATGGGCAGCTCAAATAAAAAATATGCATCAGTTGGCGATGTTGTTGTTGCTACTGTAAAACAGGCAACTCCAAATATGACTGTTAAAAAATCTGATGTAGTTAGCGCTGTTATAGTAAGAACAAAAGCTGACATCAAGAGAAACGACGGTTCTGTTATTCGCTTTGATGACAATGCTGCGGTAATAATTAACAAAGACGGTAACCCCAGAGGTACTCGTGTATTTGGTCCCGTAGCAAGAGAACTCCGTGATAAAAACTATATGAAAATAGTTTCACTTGCTCCGGAAGTTATTTAACGGTAATTAATAAAAAATAGGAAATATAGAAATGTCAAAAACCAATTCAGATAAGAAAACTTCAATTCACACCAAAGTAGGTGACAGAGTTGTAGTAACTTCAGGAAAAGACAAAGGCAAAATGGGCAACGTAAAAGAAGTTATCACTAAAGACGGCACGGTGCTTGTTGAAGGTGTTAATATCGTAACAAAAGCTCAAAAAGCAAACCCCATGGCAGGTATTCAAGGCGGACTTAACAAAATGGAAGCCCCTCTTAATGCTTCAAAAGTTATGGTAGTTTGCCCTGCTTGCGAAAAGGCTACAAGAGTTAAACACGAAGTAAGAAACGACAAAAAAGTTCGTGTTTGCAAAAAGTGCAACGAAACAATTGATGTTTAGACCGCAAAGTGCGGGGCATTGAGATTTGACAGGTTGCAAGGCGACAAAGTCTCAAAGGCTAAGATAAGGAAAGTAAAATGAGTAAAACACTTACAAGAAATCTAAAAGATAAATACAACGAAGAAGTTCGCTCAAAATTAAAAGAAGAGTTCAAATACTCAAACGACTTACAAATCCCTAAATTGAGCAAAATTGTTATCAACATGGGTGTTGGTGAAGCTTGCCACAACTCAAAATTAGCTGAATCAATCGTTCAACAGTTAACAAAAATCGCAGGTCAAAAGGCTGTTGTAACAAAAGCTAAAAAATCAATTTCTGCTTTTAAATTAAGAGAAGGTATGCCGGTTGGTTCAATGGTTACTCTTCGCGGTGAGAGAATGTATGATTTTCTTCAAAAGTTAATCTGTGTCGTTCTCCCCAGAATTCGTGACTTCAGAGGTGTTTCAAAAAATTCTTTTGACGGCCGCGGAAACTACACATTCGGTCTAAAAGAACAATCACTCTTCCCTGAAATTCACTATGAAGAAGTTGATGTAGTTAAAGGTATGAACATTTCAATAATTACAACAGCAACTACCGACGAAGAAGCAAGAAGTTTGCTTGCAGCTTTGGGTATGCCGTTTAAAAAATAAGTAAACAACAGGAGAAATTAGAAAATGGCTAAAAAAGCAATGATAAATAAAGAACAAACAAGAGAAATGCTTGCTGCTAAAGGAAAATATCCTAAAGTAAGACTTCACAACCGTTGTTCTATATGCGGCAGACCTCATGGTTTCCACAGAGATTTTGGTCTTTGCAGAATCCACTTGAGAGAATTTGCTCACCGCGGTTTGTTACCGGGTGTAACAAAATCTTCTTGGTAGTTAATAATTTTGCCGCAGCAATGTTGCATTGTCTGCGGCTTTATAATATTATATTTTTTGTCTTAAAAACAAGACTTTGTACACACTAAACTGCAAGATATGCTTGCAAGTAGGAAGGAAATTAAAATGACAGTAACTGACCCTATTGCTGATGCTCTAACACGTATCAGAAACGCAAATCAAGTTAATCACTCAAATGTAACCATCCCCGCTTCAAAATTAAAAGTTGAGTTAATTAAACTTCTTAAAGAAGAAGGTTATATTGAAAATTATGAACTCAAAGAAGAAAAAGGTTTTAAAGTAATTGATGTAACTTTAAAATACTTCAACAAAAAACCGGTTATTACAAACCTTAAAAGAGTTTCTACTCCCGGTTTAAGAACATACTCTAAAGCAAAAAATCTTCCCAGAGTTTTTGACGGTATGGGTATTGCAGTTGTTTCAACAAGCAAAGGTTTAATGACTGATAAAGCAGCACGCAGCCAAAACTTAGGCGGCGAAGTTCTTTGCTATGTATGGTAGTTATAAGTTTATACACAATGGGTTAATTTGCTTATTTTAAGCGAAGCGTTCCCGCATAAATGCAAAAGGAGAAAAATAATGTCCAGAATAGGAAAATTACCGGTAGTAATTCCGGATGGAGTCGACGTAAAAGTCGAAAATAACCTTGTAACAGCTAAAGGCCCTATGGGTACTGAATCTGTACAAATCAGAGAAGAGATTGAAGTTAAGGTTGAAGGTAAGGAAATTATCTTAACAAGAAAAAATGATGACAGAAAATCTCGTTCACTTCACGGTCTTTCAAGAACACTTGTGCAAAATGTTGTAACGGGTGTTAAAGAAGGATTTACTAAAAAACTTGAAATCCAAGGTGTAGGTTATAGGGCTCAAATGCAAGGCAACGCTATAAATCTTCAACTTGGTTACTCTCACCCTGTTGTTATTGAACCTCCGCAAGGTATTAAAATTGCTGTTGAAGCAAACACAAAAATCACTGTAACAGGCTCAAATAAACAAATGGTTGGTGATGTAGCGGCTCAAATTCGCTCTAAACGTCCTCCTGAAGTTTACAAAGGAAAAGGTGTACGCTATGAAGGCGAATATGTAAGAAGAAAAGCCGGTAAAGCTGGTAAAAAATAGTAAGTAAGCCAATATGAACCGAGCCTTATTAGGATAGCGGTTCTGGTGAAAGGAAAATAAAGATGATTAAACAAGTTAACAGAAAAGAACAAACAAGAAAAAGACACCAGAGAGTAAGACTTAAAATCGAAGGTACTCAAGAATACCCAAGATTAGCAGTTTATCGCTCTATTAAACATATCTACGCTCAAATCATTGATGATACAAAAGGTGTTACATTAGTTTCATCTTCATCTAAAGTAAAAGAGCTTGGCCTTAAACACGGCGGCAATGTTGAAGCTGCAAAAGTTGTAGGTGCTGACCTTGCAAAAAAAGCTTTAGATAAAGGTATCAAAGGTGTAGTATTTGACAGAGGCGGCTTCTTATTCCACGGAAGAGTTGCAGCGCTAGCTGATGCAGCTCGTGAAGCAGGTCTTGAATTTTAATAAAATAAAAAATAATTTTTACCCGCACTTGAGTGCGGGTAATTTTTTGTCAAAAGTTGCATATTTATTAATTTCTATATAAAATATTCTCATGGCTAGAAATATTAGGAAAAAACAAACAAAAAGAGGGGTTAAGAAGAGAAACTTTTTTCTCTATTTTTGCATGATGGTGTTCTCTGCTTTTCTTGCAGCAGTTGCAGCATTTAATCTTTATTTGGCGTCATTGCCCCCAATATCAAACTTTGACGACATTAAACCAAACCCCGTTACAAGTATTTACTCTCTTGACGGTGAGGTAATAAAGACTTTTACGGCGTTCAGGTTTGAAAAAGTTTCAATAGATGACATCCCTGCAAATTTAAAAAATGCGGTTATTGCAACAGAGGATAAAAATTTCTATAAACACAGAGGCTTTGACACACTTGGCCTTGTGCGCTCTGTTTTTGCAAATATAAAGGCAGGTTCGCTAAAACAAGGTGCAAGTACAATTACACAACAGTTGGCAAGGATTTTGTTCCTGTCTAATGAAAGAACTTTCGACAGAAAAATAAAAGAGTTAATAATTGCCCACAGGATTGAAAAAACAATCTCAAAAAATGAAATACTTGAGTTGTATCTGAATTCTGTTTACTTAGGCTCGGGTACTTATGGTGTTCAAAGTGCTTCAAAAACTTATTTTGATAAAGAGTTAAGTGAACTGACTCTTGCAGAAGCTGCTCTTATTGCAGGTTTACCTCAAGCGCCAAGCGTATATTCGCCTTTCCAAAATCCTGACGCTGCAATGAACAGACGTAATCAAGTACTAAAGAGAATGTATAAAACTGGCTATATTACAAAAGATGAATATAAAGCTGCGCTTGACGAAGAGCTGCACTTGAGTACAAAACCAAGATTATACTCTTTTAACAAAGCTCCTTATTTTATAGATTTAGTTTTAAATGAGCTTGAAAAACTCGGCTTTGAAGAGCAGGAAATTTCTCAGGGCGGTTTAAAAATTTATACAACTCTCGATTTAAAATCTCAAAACGCCGCACAAGACGCTATTGTAAATGACCTTAATGCGTACGGTTTAAAATCCAAAAAAACTCAGATGGCTTTATTTTCTTTTTCGCCTACAACAGGTAGAATTTATGCTTACGTTGGCGGTAAAAACTATGAAGAAAGCCAATACGACAGAATTACAAACGCTGTAAGACCCCCCGGTTCCGCTTTTAAGCCTTTTGTTTATACGGCGGCTTTGCAGCAGGGTGTTGGCGTGGATGATATTATTGATGATTCCCCTATTTCGTTTAAGAACTGGTCACCGAGAAACTACGGTAATAAATACAGAGGCAAAATGCCTATCTGGAAAGCACTTGCCATTTCATCAAACGTGGCTGCGGTCAGACTTATAAAAAAAACGGGCGCTGACGCTGTTATTGCAACCGCAAGAGAAATGGGTATAACAACACCTCTGCAAAATGACCTTACTATTGCCCTTGGTTCAAACGGTGTAAAACTTTACGATATGGTTGTGGCATACGGTGCTTTTGCAAACGGCGGTTTTAGAGTTCGCCCTTATGCGGTTGAAAGAGTTGAGAACTCTCGCGGTGTTGTAATTTATGAAAATTCAGGGCCAAAAATCGTTAAAGTTATAAGCTTTGATACTGCTGCAGGTATGACCTATATGCTAAGAAAAGTAGTTGAAGCCGGTACGGGTCGCGCGGCAAATATTTCAAAAGCAACAGCAGGTAAAACAGGCACAACCGATGATTACAGAGATGCTTGGTTTGTAGGCTATACTCCTGATATTGTAACCGGTGTTTGGCTTGGAAACGATGACAACTCAAAGCTCCCCGGTATAACAGGCGGAGGCTTGCCGGCTAAAGTTTGGGCGGATTATATGAGGGTTGCCACGACAAACTTTGCCGATTCGGTGTTTGATTATCCTAAATTAAACGGTACGGAAGAAAATAAACCTAAAGAGATAAAAGACGTTGAGCAAAGTCCTGCTGATGAGGATGATATGGATTTTGAGGGTTTTGATGTAAATGAGCAAAATACTCAAGTACAAAATCAAAATACTCAGGTTGCTCCTGTAGTAGAGCCTGTAAAAACTGAAGAAAAGGCTGAAGTTCAAAAGCCTAAAAAACCATTTACTACAAATGAGCCTCCAATGCCGCAAAGTGCACCTCTTCCTCAGGCAGCGCCGTTACCGGGTGCTTAAGATAAAATTGAAGCAAGTTTTGTAAAGTCTGTTTGTCCTTGGTATATGATATCAAGGACTTTTATATCGCAAAAACTTTCAATCATCTCTTTTGCTCTTAAAATCACGGGGTCTTTTGTTTGGTTGGGATAATTGGACATAACAATACCTAAAATTTCTATACCCTTGTTTTTCAGACATTCAATACTCATTAAGGTGTGGTTAATTGTCCCCAAGTTTGGCCTTGCAACTAGTAGTGTCGGCAGATTGAGGTATTTAATTACATCAATCATAAGCACATCTTTTTTTGTCGGCACATAAAGCCCGCCTGAACCCTCGACTATTGTTATATCTGAGTTTTTAGATAACTCTAAATAATCTTTTTTTACAACCTCAAGGTCGTATTCAACCCCGTCAATTTCAGAGCTTATTAAAGGAGTGGCGGGAGTTTTTGTAATATAAGTGCTTTTTGTAATGACATCTTCTGAAGTCTTTTTTACCTGAAGTGCGTCAGAGTCAATGTTTTCTTCTATGCCGCTTTGAAAAGGCTTTAGGTAAGATACTTTTTTGCCGTTTTTTGCAAATGCTTTTGCAAGATATCTGCAAACATAACTTTTGCCGACATCTGTGTCAGTTCCCGCTACAAAGAAATTCATACCAGATATTTCTCCAATTCTTCTTTATCAAAAAATTCAATGCTGTCTTTGTTATGTATAAAAACAAGGCAGGAAATAACAGATTTAAACATGGAAAATTCACTAAATTCAAATTTTCTTCTTAAATCTCCCATATTATCCGCCAGAAATTCAGTAATAAGGGTTTTGTTTTTAAGAGTTAATGATGTGAAAAAGTCCAGCCCCTCTTTTGTTGAAATACCTTCAAAGTATATAATATCAGGACTTTGAAACTCAATAAACCTCATTGCTTTATCAAGGTTAAAACCGATGTTTTCATTAAGCTCGCACTGTGATACATTGTGCAGCTTGTATTTGGCAATAGATTCAAGCGACATAACGGTTTTGTTTTTTGGTATTATGCCTGATGATAAAATTGAATAAATAAGGTGCGTTTTACCGCTCAATGATGAGCCGCAGATTAGCACAACTCCGGGTTTATTGAGGTTTTCACTTAGGATATTTATTTTATCTGGAGATATACCAAGTTCTGTGAGTTTTTTTGGCGGATGATAAATTTTAAGAGAAATTCTCTCGCCGTTAATTGTTGGAAATGCAGAGATACTTGCAGTAAGTTCACAGTTGTCAACATTAAAATTAAGTTTACCAAGCTGCGGTATTTCATACACACTTGGGTCAAGTCCGCAGAGAGTTTTTAAAATTTGTATAAAAGGATTTATTAAAAGCTCAGGGATTGAGCCTGTCAAATAAACTTCCTGAGGTTTTTTGAAAAATACGCTTAAACCTTCTTGGGTTGATTCAAAGTAGAGCTCATGCACCCCTTGAATAATAGCGTGTTTTAAAATCGCTCTAAATAATGACCTTATGTGCTCTTCGCTTATATCTTCGCTATGCAGCTCATCTTGCCAATGGAAATTTTTATTTTTTTCAAGGTTAATATCTTGAACCTTGCCTTGTGTTTCATAGTATTCGTTAATTTTTTTCAGAATACTTTTTTCGCTTGAAATAATGGGGTCAATATTTTTGCCTGTTCTTTCAATGATTTTATCTATTGCAAACAAATCAAGAGGGTCTGCCATAGCAACAGAGAGCGTATCTTCAATTAGAAAAAGAGGAAGAATTTTATAGCTCATTGCCTCCTGATAGCTGATAAGATTTAGGCATTTTTTGTCTATTTCGTAATCTTCAAGATTAACTGATGGTATATGGAGTTTTTCTTGAAGAAATTCAAGGAGTTTTTCTTCGCTGATAAGAGAAGAAGAAATCAAAACCTGACCTATGTTTGTGTTTTGAGCGTTAGCCATCTCGCTTGCTTTTTCAAGGTCTTCAAAAGTTACAAGATTATCTCTTACAAGGTCGTATTTAAGTTTATCAATTGTTTTGTTATCTACTTTTGTATCGGAATACATTATTTTATATACCTGTTAATTGCTTCAACTATATCATTAAACTCAAAGGGTTTTGTAATATATTCATCTGCCCCTGTTTCTTCGCCGATTTCTTTGTCTTCTTCCTGACTTCTTGCAGTTACCATAATTATCGGGATGTTTTTGTATTTGCTGTCATATTTTAAAAGACGGCAGATTTTATACCCGTTAATTTTTGGCATCATAACATCAAGGATGATTAAATCGACAGAACATTCTTTTGCAAGTTTTAGACCCTCTTCACCATCATAAGCGCAAATGCACTCAAAGCCTTTTGCTTTTAACATAAAAGCAAGGGTTTCTACGATATCTCTTTCATCATCAACTATTAAAATCTTTTTCATTTTACTTCCTTTTAGGTGTGGCTATAAATCTATCTTGTTTAAAATTTTTAAAAGTTCTTTACCGTCTTGATTTGAAGATGCCTTTTTTAATACTATAGCACATTTTTCCCACTCGGGCTTTTGTGATTCTTGTATTATTGATTTTTGCATAAATTCAAGGGCGCTTTGTGATGTGTCGGGCAAAAGTACAAAATAATCGTTGTCCTTTTTGTATTCCTTAGATTTTTTTGTGAGTTTAATAAGCTTTTGCTCGCAAATGTGTTCAATAAAACCGCAAGAAGGGTTTTCTTTTATGTGTAAAATCGCTGTTTCTTCACTGCTTGATAGAGCATGGTTAATATCCATGATAAATATTTTTTTATCATCCAAAACCGGAATGAAGAAAGAAAAATCAGAACCTTTGTTTTCTTCACTTACAACACTTATTGCGCCAAGATGTGCATCAAGAAGCTCTTTTGTAATAGAAAGCCCGAGCCCTACCCCGCCTATGTTTCTTGTAAGGGAGTTTTCAATTTGCGAGAATTTTTCAAATATTTTTGGAATATTTTCTTTTTTAATACCTATACCAGTATCAATAACAGAAATTTTTATATATCTTCCTTGTATTTTTTGTATGGGAGAAATAAGATTTTCTGTGTCAATTTCACCCTCTTCAACAGTTTTTGCAATTATTTTTATACTGCCGTCTTTTGGTGTAAACTTGAGCGCATTTGAAACAAGGTTTGATATAATCTGCTCTATCCTGTGGGTGTCCGCGTATACGTCAGGCAAGTTATCTTTAATTTCAAGAGATACATTGATGTTTTTTTCTCCCGATACTTGCTCAAAAGTTTTTTGAATAAGTTCAAGTGATGGGGTAAGATTTGTAATTTTATATTTAAAATCAAGCTTGCCTGTTTGAACTCTTGACAGGTCAAGCAAGTCCTCAATAATGCCTGATAGTCTTGATACATTTCTTTTTGCCATGTTAATAAAGTTTCTGGCATCTTGGGATATTTCACCCGTTTGACCGCTTAAAACTATCTCAAGCGAGTTGTTAATAGGAGTAAGCGGAGTTCTCAGTTCATGGGATACTATTGATACAAAATCAGACTTTAGTCTTTCAAGTTTTTCAAGCTTTATGTTGGTGTTTTTAATCTCTTCATACAATGTCGCACTCCTTAGCGGCAGTGCTACCTGATGAACTATGGATTGAAAACATGTGACATCTTCTTTTGTAAAAGGAGTGTTTCTAAAAAGTTCAATTACTCCAAAAAAGTGCTCGCCTACTTTTATCGGAGCAAAAAGACTATCGTAGTTTAAAACTCTTAAATCAAAAATATTTTGAATATGAGAGGGTTTTACATTTTGAATAATCTCCATGCCCTCAAGATTTATATTGTATGGCAGAGGCTGATTTTCAAAAAGATTTTTATACTCAAGCCCGACTCTTAGAGCCAGAGCTTTTTTAAGGCTTTCCGTGGGCTCATAAAGCGAATTAATATAGAACTTACTTTCTCCCTCCATGCCAAAAACAAGCGCTGATGAGATATCAAAGCTGAGAGTTTTTTCAAGAGATTCAAGCATGATGTTATAGAGCTTGTTTTTATCAAGAGTGCCTGCAAACTGTGAACTTGTGTTGTAGAGCACATTTAGCTGATACAAACTTCTTGCAAGTTCTCTGTTGTTTTCATTTAGCTGCTCAAGAGATTTTTTTATTTTTATGTGCGAATTAATTGTATGAATTAAAATATTTTTGCATATGGGAGTTGTTATAAAACCGTCAGCAAAGCTTAGAAAATCAATATCTTTGCCTTTTTCAAGCAAGAGTAACACTTGTGTGTTCTTTTGGATTGTCTTTGATTTTATTTGCTTTGTTAAAATCTCGCAGTCATTGTATTTTGTATCAATCAGAACTATATCAGGATTGTATAGCTCAATCTGAGAAAGTATGTTCTCAGGAGTTTTTTCGCTTAAGATACATTCGCTCTCAGAGTTTGTAAGGGTATATATTATATCTTTGCTAAATTCTGATAATTCTGATATGAGTAAAATTTTAGACATAGTAAAATTTTAGCAAAATAAGCTTTTTTATGCCAGTTTTTAACAATTAGTAATCCCTTTTTAAAAACTCTATAAGCTCTTTTGAGTTTTTGATATTGTTTTTAAGTACAGTATCTGCTATACACATGCCATCTTCAAGCAGTGGAAAAGTGCAATTTAGGTAGTGTTTTTCTTCTTGAGGGAGATTTTGTTTTGCAATTTCAAAGAGTTTTTTTGTAAAGTCTTTTGCGCTAAAGTTTTTGTATTTAAAATCTGTTCCGTACCTTGCTGCAAGATAGCCCATAATTTCTATGTCATTAGTATTTATATCTTTAAAATAGTTTAAAATTTCATTGTAATCGCTATTTAAAATACCTTTGTAAAAAGCGCAGACAGATAGGGCAAAAGGCAGATTTTGACTGTCATGGTTTCTTATTTCAATGCATTTTTTAAGTCTTATGTCAGGAAAGCAAAGACTGGAGTGCAAGATGTAGTCTTCAAGAGTGGCAAAGTGCCCCTGAAATCCGTTTTTTATAAAATCGTAAAAATTTATCTCCCCGTTTATAGGTATTTTTTTGGCCCCTCTTTCTATAAAGAGCATGGGCACATCTAAAATTGCATTTATATAATCATCAAATGTGGCGTCTTTTTTATCCAATAAGTTTTTATAAAAAAGTCCGCATCTGTCTTTGCCAGTATATTTCCAAGCAAAAGCCCTATAGCTTTTAAAGCCTGATAACTTGTTGTTTCTTATTGGTGAATTTGCATAAAAACCCGTTAAAAAAGGAGAGATAAAAGAAAGAAGCTTTATTTTTTCAATAGCATCATCTTCGCTTTTATAATCTACATTTAGCTGCACGCCTGCTGTTTCTCTCATCATCACGGGGGCAAGTTTTGCACGCCTTGGCAGATACTCTGCCATAATTTCATATCTTTGTTTTCTCACTATATTTATATTTTTGTAAGTTGAATAAGGTGTTATCCCGCAGTTTAGAAATTCTATATTGTAAAATTTTGCAATTCTTTGGGCAAGTGAAAAAATCTCTTTTGCATTTTTTTCGATATCTGCTATATTCTCTTTTGCCTCAAGGCTAAGCTCAAACTGACACCCCGGCTCAAGTGAGATTGATGAACCCTCGCCAAGTGCTCCTATTAGTGTTTTATCATCATATAAAACGCCCCAGCCTTTCATGTGCGAAAAGTTTTTTATGATTTTTTCCATATAATCATAACTTGCGTTTTTATATGTAGCAGAATCTATAGCAATTTTTTCATACTCAAGACCATAGAGACTTTTTTGTTTGCAAGAGCTTTGGTAATAATCCCTAATTTGCGAATAATCCAGTTTATTTAGTGTCTTTGAGTTTTTGTAATTTAGCATAATTTAATTTTACCAGAGGCAAAATTAAATAACACCTAGTCGAGTGTTCCATGTATAATAACTTTATGGATTATTTTTTAAGAGCAAAAAAGTTCAGAGCAAAAAAACGCCTCGGGCAAAATTTTTTGGTCGATGAGTGTGTTATAGATGAAATTTTATCAAATGTCAAAAGTGATGATAGCGTTTTTGAAATAGGCCCCGGACTTGGTTTTGTCACAGAAAGACTGACTGATAAGGCAAAAGATACCGTAGCCGTTGAAATTGATAAAGACGCAATTGAAATTTTAAACAAAAATCTTGGCGACAAAGAAAACTTTAAACTGATAGAAAAAGACATTTTAAAAGTTAATCTTTGTGATATTTACCCTGAGGGTAAAAAAGTAAAAATAGTGGCAAACATTCCCTACTACATAACAAGCCCCATACTTGTTCATCTTTTGGGAGAAATTGATGATATAAACAACTCCAACCGTTCTTTTATAGATGAAATTATCCTTATGGTTCAATTTGAGGTTGCAAAAAGAATTTGTGCCGATGAAAATTCGCAAAACAAGGAATACGGCATGCTCTCAATTCTCTCGCAGTTTTACTGCGATTGTGAAATTATAAAAAAAGTTTCAAAACGCTCTTTTTATCCGTCACCAAAGGTGGATTCAGCGCTTGTCAGAATTAAAAATAACAACAAACCCCGTATTTTAAACCCTTCAGTCATGCTCAAAAGAACAATAAAAGCGGCATTTAATACAAGAAGAAAAAATATAAAAAACTCTCTTTTATCAGCTGGGATTTTAGGGGTTAACGAAGCTCTTTTAAAGCTTAATTGGGATACAAATTTAAGAGGTGAAAAACTCTCTGTTGAAGATTTTAATAAACTGGCATGCGCTCTTGAGGAATATAATTTATGAAAACAATAAAAGTAATTGCTCCGGCAAAAATTAACCTCTCTCTTAAAGTAGGCAAAAAACGCCCTGACGGTTTTCATCCTATTGAGAGTATCATGCAGGCAATAAGCCTTTGTGATTATCTTGATATACAAACAAAAGAGGGCATGGGTCAAATTGTCATTGACGGTACAAGCAGAGAAATTCCATATGATGAAAACAACATTGCCTACAAGGCTGCAGAAAAGTTCATGGAATCTTCAGGTAAAAATTTTGACGTAAATATATATATAGAAAAAAATATCCCGGTTTGCGCAGGTCTTGCAGGAGGCTCAACTGACGCTGCAGGAGTGCTTTTTGGCTTAAATAAAATGCATAATAATATATTACCTGATACTAAAATTTTTGAAATAGCAAAAGAGCTGGGCTCGGATTTAAACTTTTGCTTGAAAGGTTCAAAACAGCTCTGTACTGGCAAAGGGGATGATATGATTCCTCTTGAATTTGTAGATTTTTCGTTAACTTTGGTTAAGCCAAAGAATCTTAAAATCTCGGCAAAAGAGGCATATGAGAGCTTTGATAATCTAAAAGAAGAGTCAGATTTAGCTAATGACCTAGAATTTGCCCTTTTGCCTCATTATGAAGAGCTGAGAAAACTTAATAGTCTTGGCATGTCCATGTCAGGCAGCGGCCCGACATACTTTATTAAAAAACATACTCTTGGATTTGAGCTTGATAACAACTATCAGGTAATAGAAAATCTGCATGCTATAAATCATGGCGTGTGCGAAATTTAGAAAAATTTTTTGGGAACAAAAAACTTTCTTTTTCGTCATATGACCTATGTGCCCGTCTGTAGCTAATTTTGAGGATTATTAAATTTTGTAAATACGAATTTAAAAAAAGGCTTGAAAAAAAATATTGACGATGTACATTAAATAGAGTGAACAGCACGCACATTGAAAACTTCAGGAAACCTAAAAACCTTTCAGAACCACATATTAGTGTTCCTGAATACGGCTGGTTTAACTTTTAAAAAAAAGTTAAAAGAAATTTTAAAAAAACACTTGACAATGATTTTTCAAGTGATAACATAATAAATACGGCGTTAACAACGCTTAAATAAACTGGAATGGTTCATCAAAGTTTATTTTTCTACGGAATAAAAAGCTTTGATTATAAAACTGGAAAGTTTATGTAAAGATTTCAAATCTGAACATTGAAAATAGAATAACGCAAATGTAATTAGAACCTAATTACAAGTTTACAAACGACAAATACCTGTTGATTTTTTTAAAAAAACAACGGACAACTTTAAAATTGAGTCAAATCACTCTTAATGAGTGTCAGACATAAATTTCTGACAACGGAGAGTTTGATCCTG
>CALUSB010000025.1 GCA_944323335.1 Candidatus Gastranaerophilales bacterium | reverse complement strand
TGATGAAGCAGTTCTAACTCCTCTTTTACATGTCCCTCCTCCACCACCAAAGGCATATTCTGTTGCATTTTTTCCGCTGCTTACATTTTCTCCCATTTCTCCTATTGTTCCGCCTTGAGTTGCTACTCCTTCATTTTTTAATCTTCCGCCGTTTCCACCTTGTAGTTCTGTTCCACTCTCTCCACTGTATGAGATAACAGAACATGTTGTATTACCACCAACAAAACTATCAGAAGTATCTTTCCTATTTCTGGAATAACATGTACCGGATACTGTTGTATCAGACGAACCTGTACCATTAGTGTAAGCACTGCCATGAGCTGATGTTGTAGCTCCATTGCCTCCTAATCCGCCTTTTACATAATATGTACCTAATTCAACAGAACCTCTTTTATGAACAATCTTTGTTGTTCCTCCCTGACTTCCTTTAGTTCTTGCAGCTCCACCATTACCACCAGAACCTATTGTTATTTCAAAAGTATCATTAGGTAATACATTAATAGTCTTTTCCATAACAGCACCAGATGCTCCTCCTGCTCCTGAGTATTGAAACCAGTTATCAAGTTCGTATGCGCAGAAGACGGAGTAGGCATTTTTTGGATCCGCTACCCCTGTTGTATCAGGTATTTCACATGGTGGCCAATATACAAGACGTAGAGATTTTGCATCTTTTAACCAGATATTACCCGGAAACCCATATCCTCCTGGTGTACCTGGTGTAGCACCTGTTTTTGTTCTGTAGCAATTTGGCATTAAGGACATATTATAAGAATGTGTCATACTTGGTCTACCAGTACATGTTGAGGGTTCTATAAATTCGTAATGACAAGCATCCAGACCTGTTGGTCCAAATCTATTTGTTGTCATTACTCTTATACTTTCTGTGTCAGTCATAAGACGAGAAGCTTTTGGTACACCATATTTTTGTGAAAATCCCCTTGCTTCAACTCTTGCCCCGCACCAGTCATTAGCAACATTGTACATACATATAGTTCTTTTGTCTCCGCTTAATCCACCCATAGGAGAACTTGTTGCATCTTGGGCCCCCGCATTATTCCAACAACAGTAATCAGTAGTACATGTCTGACCACTTTGAAGTGAATATATAATAACACCGCTTGTTTGATTAGGAGGGTTTTGAGGTTCGGATATACATAAATCTTTTCCGTTATCCGCAAGATAAGGAAATTTATTTGTTTTAGTTACACAATTCTCACTTGCTGTCCTTGCATTACCTCCCCCGCCTCCGCCTCCTGAGCCTGTGATAGTTAGTGTAACTTCGTTAACTCCTGAGGGTATTGTCCAGTTGGTTGAACTTGTAAAAGAAATATCTTTTTCAACATAAGTTGAGCCAGCTCCGCCGCCACCTCCGCCTGAACCTTGCAAGAAAAGAGTATTAATCCCAATAGGAACATCAAAAGTATAAGTACCGGGGTTAGTAAATATTTCAAGCCCTTTTTTATTATCAGTCTGAATTGTAATATTTTCTTTCATTCTTTTTGTTATAACGGGAGCTAAAGCTACCATAATAACCGATATTACAAGTACGGCTGTTAATAATTCAGCCAAAGTAAATCCCAAATGGGCTTTGCGATTGTGTCGCAGAGTCATTTTAATACCCTTTCATATCTTAATTCTCATTATTGTTGAACATTAAAAAAAGTAAAATTTTAATGTAGTAATTTAAATATATAATGTTGTGCGATAAAAATCAAGAAAACTTAACGTAAAACATTGTGTATTTTGTTTGCAAATGATTAAGAATATAGAAATGAACCAAGAATACGACATAAAAAAGAAACTCGGGGACAGGATAAAATTTTTAAGAAAGCAAAAAAACTTTACACAGGAGTTTTTTGCAGAAAAAATTAATATTGAACCCCAGAGCTTAAGTAATATTGAGCGCGGGAAGTTTGCCCCATCGATTGAAACGCTGCAAAAAATAGCAACGGCGCTTTGCGTGCAGCCCTATGAATTGTACTTGTTTAATACGATTACTCCCATAAAAGAGATAAAAAATGAGCTTATAGCGGCAATTAACCAGAGTGATGCCTTAGCTATTGATTTATACAATCATTATATTTCTCAAAAACCAAAAGCACTCCGTTAATGAGGCGGAGCGCTTTTGATAATGGTTAAATGCAAACTATTTTTGAGCTAATTTGTTAATTGCTTTTGTTAAGCGAGATTTTTTTCTTGCAGCAGTGTTTCTGTGAAGAATACCTTTGCTTACGGCTTTGTCGCAAAGTTGGTAAACTTTAGAAATTGCTTGTGCAAGTTCTTTTTCGTCACCTTTTACTAAAGAAAGCGCCTTTTTAACCGCAGTTTTGATAGAAGATTTAAAAGCAACATTTCTTTCAGTGTTTCTTTTAGCAATTAATACTCTTTTTTTTGCAGATTTAATATTTGCCATTGTTTTTTCCCTTTCGCATAATAAACTAATGTTTTTCTGCAGAGGATTAGTGAGTCAAATATATAATACTTAAAAAGAAAAATTGTTGCAATATATCATGTAGAATTTTTGGGCGAATATAAGTGAGGCTATAAGGACGGATATTACTGCAGAAAATAGTACCGCTCCTGCTGCGATATCTTTTGCAAGTTTGGCAAGTTTTGCCCAGCGCCCTTTGTAGTATGCGTCTATTACAAATTCAAAAACCGAGTTAAAGAGCTCACAAATCAAAACAAGTGCATTTGAAAAGATTAAAAGACAAAATTCTACAATGCTTACCCTTAGAAACAGTGCAATTGAGAGTACAAAAAGAGCAATGATAATGTGTTTTCTAAAATTGCGTTCCGATTTAAAAGCGAGTCTAAGCCCGTTTAGAGCGTACATTGCACTTCGCATAAAGCTTCTGGATTGAAATTTTTTCATAAATTTTTAACTACAAATTCTTGAATCCCTACAACAAAATCATAATCTTTTTGCTCTAAATGGTCAAATCCAAGCAGGTGCAAAATACCGTGCGTTATAAGAGTGTAGAGTTCTTTTTCAAGTGCATTGTTGTTTTCTTGAGCCTGTCTTATAAGGGTGTCTATACTTATAATCACCTCTCCAAGCTCGATTGTGTCATTTTGCACAATTGAATTTTCATCATCCGCAAAAAGAGCAAAAGTTATGACATCGGTTGGTCTGTCTTTTTGGCGGTAATCTCTGTTAATTTCTTGAATTAATTTGTCGTTGCAAAATGAAAGTTCAAAAGAAAGTGTAGAAAATTCACAATTGCAAACAGCGCTTTTTAGAGCGATTTCAGGTGTATCAAAGAGCAGTTTGATTATCTTATCAACAGTGCTTTTTATCTCACTTTTTTTAACAGGAAGCCTTAGTTTATTTAAGACATTAATCTCAATTTTGGTTTTCATCGTTTTTTGAACCGTTTTCACCATTTTCAAGACGTTGTTCCTGTTTTTTAATTTTATCCATTATTCTTTTTTCAAGCTTTTCTTCTTTTGTGGGTTGAAGTTTGATTTTGTTTTTATCTTCAAACTCGTTAAGTATATTTTCTTGATATTTAATCCTATCATGCTGCATACCGCGCAAAATTCTGTTAAATGTGTTTGCGATAAGTTTAATATCTTTAAGTGTTAACGGGCTATCGGAGAGTTGTCCGTCGTTTAGTCTTTCCGTGATTATTTTATTAATCATATTTTCAATTTGCTCTTGAGATGGGTTTTTAAGAGAGCGAACAGCGCTTTCTACGGCGTCTGCCAGCATAAGTATTGCCGTTTCTTTCATAAGAGGTTTGGGTCCGGGGTAGCGGAACTGTTCTTCTTGAACATTTTCTCTGCCCTCAAGGTCTACGGCTTGCTTATAAAAATGTCCTGCAAGCCCTTCCCCGTGGTGTTGTTGTATAAAGTCTATAATAACCTGTGGTAAACCGTATTCTTTTGCAAGCTCTACGCCGTCTTTAGTATGAGAAGTAATAACCATTTTAGAAAGACGCGGATTGAGCTTTGTGTGAGGGTTTTCTATTCCAAAGTAAGATTGGTTTTCAATAAAAAACAACGGGCGTTTTAGTTTTCCTATGTCATGGTAAAATGCGCCGACACGAGCCAGTATCGGGTTTGCGCCAATTGCCTCTGCTGCAGCTTCGCAAAGATTTGCAACCATCAGCGAGTGGTGATAAGTCCCCGGGGCTTTGTATTGCAGTTTGGATAACAATTCTTGGTTATGGTCGGCAAGCTCGATTAAGCCATAGGGCGTAACAATTTTGAAGACATTTTCGATTATTGGAAGTACACCAAGCGCTATGATGCTTGAGAAAAGACCGTTTAGAAAACCTGCCGTGGCGTTTGAGAGGAATGATAAGTTCGAAAAAATTTCAAACTGCTCTTCAAACAATGCTATAAGCATAATTGAAAGAAATATAACCGCACCTACTTCAAGTCCGCACTTGATTATATCAAAGCGCTTAGTATAGCAGATTTTTGAAACCGAATAAGCTGCCATAATTGAAGAAAATACAAATACTGCAGTAATTTGCGGGTCAAGAAACAAAGTTAGTGAAAGTACGGATAAGAGTAAAATTGATGCCAAAAACGCAACTATAGGATTTGTGAAAATTGCAATTATTATAGTATATGCGGGAAATGGCATGTAATAGTTTTGTACCATATCAAGCGGAGTAATAAGCACGCAAATGTATGTTAAAATTATTGAAAATGCCCCTATAATAGCCAAGTATTGTGGTGAAAAATATCTTTTCTCGTATTTTTTCATGTACAGAATTAAAAACAGCATGGCAAGGCATGTAATGAAAAATACGCCGAAAATCCCACCTTTATTAAGCTCAAAGGCGTTATAACCCGATTTTTTAAGAGCCTCTCTTTTGACTTGTGTCAACTGTTCGCCGACATCAAGGATTTTATCTCCCTTTTTAAAGGTTACAATGTAGGGTTTGACCGAGTTTACGGCATTTTTTCTTGCAATTTCCGTTGCATACTCGTCAACTATTAAGTTTGGCATAATAACATGCTCAAGTATGCCCGAAATCGGTCTTATCTGGCTTCTTCTAAGGTTTTGACCAAGCTTTGAGATAATATAATTATCTGATGCTAAAAGGTCTATGTCTGTTTCGTTTATTCCTGTTCTTAAAAGTTCATCCAAGACGAATTTTGCATTACCAAAGGTGGCTGCAAGACCTTGAGGGGTGGTGTTAAGCAGGTAATTTGCAACCGCTTCTTCTTTTTGCGAATCTTGTATTTCAAGATATACACAAAGTTCTTTAAATTTTGAATCGTATTTGGAATTTTGGTTTCTTATTCTCTTTACGTTGTCTTGCAGGGACTGCAAACTTGTTTTTAGGTAATTGTCCTCAACGGGTGTTACAACGGGTCTGATTTTATTTGAAACTTCACGTTTAACAAGTTCTGTTTTTTGCGTGTCAACAACTTCAATATTTCTTTTTGCAATTATTTGTTTTTTGCTGACGCCGTTTTCAATAATATTTTGATACAGATAATATCTTGATGATAATATTGCAGTTATAACAATTGCAACGGCCAAAAAAGCCAACACCGACAAAAATGACGATGAATGAAATACTCCGTTTTTATCAAATAATTTTTCAAATTTTCCCATTTTCACCACACTGAACAATATAATGTAACATTATTATACAATAATTTTTTTTGTTATATACTATATACTATGAAAAGTAAAGTATTTATCAGGGGTTTTGTTTTAGCTTTAGTGTCACTTCTGCTCTTGCAGAGCGGGTTTTGCGCTCAAGATAGTTGGAGTAATGATTTAAGAACACTGTTTATCGGTAACAAGTCTGTCATATACGCACTCAACATTCGCTCTTTCGGTGCAAAAGATAATAACTCCGATGACATTATAGAGCCTCTTTTGGGCGATGAAACAGGAACTTTTATTAACGCTATACCAAGATTAAAAGAGCTTACCAAAATGGGCATAAATACGATTTATCTTTTGCCCATAACAAAAACAGGTAAGCTAAAAGCTCTTGGCAGTGCGGGCTCTCTTTACGCTCTTGATAGTTTTGAAAAACTAAACCCTCAGCTTGATGATAAAAATAACCCCCTAAGCGTTGAGCAAGAGGCAAAAATGTTTATAGATGAGGCCCATAAGCTTGGTTTAAGGGTAATTGTTGATATACCAAGCTGCGGCTCTTATGATATGTCGCTTGAAAAACCAAATTTATTTATAAGAGATAAAAATTCAAACGCCGTTGTGCCTGCTGATTGGAATGATGTAAGGCTTTTTAAGGTGTATGACGAAAACGGTAATTTAAACCGCAAGTTAGTTGAAAATTACCAAAAAATGATAAAAATGCTCCAAGACATTGGCGTAGATGGCATAAGGGCTGATGTGGCAGCAATTAAACCTTATGAATTTTGGAAAGAAGTAATTGATTATGCCAGAATGAAAGACCCGCAGTTCCTTTTTATTGCTGAAGCATGCACCACTTGGATAAATCCTATCAAACAGTGGGGCTCTTATACTCCCGTAAACAAACTTCTTGAGGCCGGTTTTGACGGGTATTACGGCGATTGGGCCAATATTTCCGATTTTACAAAATCAAAAGACGTAATTAAAAGAGTTAAATCTGACCTTAAAATTTCAAAAGAGTTTAACAATCAAAAAACTACAATGGCCTCTTTTGCAACTCATGACCAACAGAGCGTCATTGTAAGGGGCGGAGTCCCTCTTTGGGAGATGGTTACATGGCTTAATATTACTCTTCCGATGAACCCTTATTTTCTTGACGGTTATGTGACGGGTGATAATTACATTTACCGTTATGAAAACAAAAAAGCGCAAAGAAGCATGACAGATGACGATTACTACTTTGTGCACCGCGGTAAGTTTGATATATTTAATCTCTCAAGACGTCCTGCGGGAGATTATAAGGAGCTTGAAGAAAAATTTATAAAAGCCATGAAGTTCAAATATTGGGCTAAAAGCATCCTTATTGAGGGTAAATTTGTTCCTCTTTCATCAAACAACCCTTCAATTCTTGCTTATGCCAGAAAAAACGGTGATGACGCTGTTGTTGTTATTGCTAATATGAATAAAGAACAGCCAAGCGAGGGCAAGGTTTATATCAGAAATATTAAAGAATCAAGCTTTGTTTCACCCGTTAAAATGGAGGAAGCTCCCATTGTTAAACGCGGCAAGATGTTTGTTAAGCTTAAACCTTACGAAGTTCAAGTTTATATGCTGAATAAGGTTAATTTCTAAAAGGTTCAAGGGTTCTATCAAGAATATTCAAACATTTTGCAATAGCTACACCATAATTCGTTATAGCTACATGCTTTGAACTTGCTTTTTCTATTCTGCTTAAAACTTCTCTTCGATTTGTCATGCAAGCCCCGCAGTGGATAATCAGTTTATATTTTTCTATGTCACTTGGAAAAATATGACCGCTTGCGTGCTCAAAAATTATATTTTTGCCTGTGTATTTTTTAATCAAATTCGGTATTTTTACTCTGCCTATATCATCTTCAGTCGGGTGATGCGAGCAGCTTTCACAGATTAAAACCTTGTCGTTATCCTGAAGTTTATCTATAGTTTCAGCGCCCTGAACAAAAGTTTTTAGGTCGCCTTTTAATTTTGCAAAAATTATCGAAAAAGAAGTTAATTCTATCTCTGCAGGCACAATTTCACTTACTTCTCTAAAGGCTTGAGAATCCGTTATAACAAGTCTTGGAGGGTTTTTAAGACTATCAATGGTGTGTTTTAGGTTTTGAACATTACATACAACGCTTATTGCACTGTTATCTAAAATATCCCTTATAGTCTGCACTTGCGGCAGTATTATTCTGCCTTTTGGGGCTTCTTTGTCAATTGGTATAACGAGTATTATTGTGTCATTTTTGCCGATTACATTCCCTAAAAGTGTTGGTGTGTCAATGTACTCGCTATCAAGCACGGATATTAAGCCAAGTTTAATTTTTGATGCAATATCTTTGTCATTTTTTGCACTTGCATAGATTGTATGATTTGAATTATTTTCAATAATTTTAATATCATCTTCAGATGGCAGCAAGATATCTGTTTTATTTATTATAGAAATAATCGGGATTTTTTTTGTTTTTAAATTGTTAAAAAGCTCAATATCACAGTCTTTTACGCCTGTGTTGTCAAAAATAATTATGGCAACATCTGTTCTGTCAAGCGCCTCTAAGGTTTTATTTACTCTTTTTTGACCCAATTCTCCAATGTCGTCAATCCCTGCAGTATCAAGGATACTCACTGAACCAAGTGGTAAAAGCTCCATGGCTTTTTGGTTTACATCGGTAGTAGTCCCGGCAAAGTCAGAAACAATGGATATTTCACGGTTGAACAGGTTATTTATTATACTTGATTTGCCGGTGTTCATTTTGCCCAAAAAGGTTATATGCAGGCGGTTTCCCCTTGTTTCTTTCATATTTTCCTCTATGTATGTTATAATATTTATGTGTATTATACATCAATTCAAACTTTGGAGGAAATAAATGGCGAGGATACTGGTTTCTATGCCCGATGATTTTCTAAAATCCGTTGATAAACTTGCGGATAACGAGAGAAGAACCCGCTCAGAGCTTGTAAGGGAAGCGCTTCGAGCTTACATTAGAAAAACCAACAGTTTAAACTCCAAAAAAGCTGCAGGAAATGCGGAAATACTTGATAAGCTCCTTGATTAAAGGGTTTTAATCTTTTTGGTTATTATCATTATTTCTTCCGTAAGCTCTTCTTTTTTAGGTGTGAAGAGTTTTATGTAGTCCTTTATGGTTTTTGCAAAATCGGCTTTTTTAAAGTCGCCAAAGCCTTTTTGCTTAAAAATTTCATAGAGTTCTTTTGCGGTTTTTGCATCTTTATGAAAATCGTCTTCTAAACACCTGTAACAGCTGTTATACCTATAATTTAGCGCATCTGTTATAAGTTTTTTTGGCAAAATATCCTCAAATTCACCGTTTTTTATTATATAAATTCTGTCAAAACTCCTTAGCTTTGGCAAAATAAGCTCTTTTGTTTCATTTGCATCAGAGTCTAAAAGTATAAAAATCGGGATTTTAAAATCTTCTACCATTGAGTAATATTTTCTTGCAACTTGGTTTTTACCCCCCGCGCCAAGCACAAAGACACCCTCTTTTTTAAAGTCATACCCGCAGATTTTTGCAAGTTCGCCAAGTAATATCTCCTCCGTTGCACCCTCGCACAGAAGTATTTTTTCGACAGGGAATAAAAAAGAGCCCTCTTGCCTTAGGTTTATCGGGTTTTTTCTTGTTTTATCATATTCAATAAGTTGTTTTAAATTCGGTTTCAAATCATCGTCATTTTTAATTATTTCAAAAGCGCCTTTAAAATTAAGATTTGAATCAAGGTATTTTTGAGAAAGCGGATTTTTTACAAACAGGCGCTCTTCCTCTTGTTTTATGTAATTATTTATAAAGTAGTCGTTTTTGCAGTTTTTATCTGCGGTTTTGTTGAAAATCTCTGTTGTAATTTCTATCTTTTCGTCAATACCAAGGTGGGAAAAATCCAACTCGTGAGGGTTTTCTTTTATTAAAAATTTGTTTAGAATATCATCAAACACCCGCTCAAATCTTTCATAAGCCGGTTTTAGACGAAAGAGGCGGTCAAGGATAACTTTTATATAAGAATCAGGTATGTTTTTAAATTTCATAAATTGTTAACTTTTTTCAACTTTACTTTATAAAAAAATACTTAAAAAAGCAATTTTTGTGTCTGTTCGGGTTTAAAATAAATATGGGAAGAATAGTGCATGGTACAACAGTTTAGTTCGGCAAATTTTTATAAAGATATAAAATCCAACAACCCTGTTGAGAAGATTAAAAGTGCTTCTATTAAAAACGACAAGGTGCAAAATCTTGCCGTGAGTGAGACTGTTTATGGTAAAGACAGCTTGATACCGTACAATCTTGCAAATGTTGTACCGATTAGGACGCAACTTGAGAGTGAACAAGAAAAACAAATGTATTCTGAAATTTTAGCCGCACTCAAGGGTTCAAATTTTTCTATTTCTCCTCAGGATAATATGCAAATATCCAAGAAACTTGATGCTCTGCTCAAGAGTGGCAAGCTTTTGAGTTCTTCATCAAATGATGATTCAACAACCCTTAAGAATTTATATGATATTTTAAAAACGCAAAGATGCTTGGGTTTTGATAACGTAAAAATTTTAGCCCAAACTGTTGATGCATTATATAATCCCACTATTATTACCCAAAACTTCGGTGACATTCCAAATGATATCAAGGGTTCGATTTTAAACAGCAGTGATGTTACACCTGAAGTCAAAGCAAACCCTGCTCTAATGGATGTAGAGGGTTCAGGCACTTGTGTTGCGGCGAGTGTTGAATTTCATATGGCAAATAAGCACCCCGCCGAGTTTGCGCGATGGATATCGGGTTTAACTTCTCAAAATCAAGAAGTTGAGCAAAAAGTAAGACTGGATGCTTTGTCTGAAAATGTCCTTGATGCAGTAAGCTTTTTAAATATTTTTGAAGCCAAGCAAAAGAATTTTAACTTTGAATATACTACACTTTCTCTAAAACCCGATGATGGAGCATACATTAGAGCACAAGTACAAAATGAGCACTGGGACAAGGGCGAAAGAACAATTCTTGATGCTCTTATGCAATCTACTCTTATGCAACTGGGTTCTCAAGAAAGCTATGACTCACTAAGTGACATTCGAGGCGGTAAGTTCTCTTCAAATCCGCAAGGGCTTGTGGAAACGGAAAAAACTTTTATAGAATCAATCGTAGAGAACAACGAAAAACTCTCAATAAGATATCAAAAAGTTGATGATAATCAAAATCTTGTAGGCTGGGAGTGCGATTTTGATAAAATCCAAAAACATATAATCGATACACTGAACATTGGTGAAGATGTCATTATAGGTTATGTTTTAACTAATGAAACAAGCGGTAAGACAAAAGAAGCCGGATATCAAAATACGCCTGATAATGCCCCAAATAAAATTATAAACGGTCATGAAATAACAATAGTGGGCTATAAAACAGATAACAAGGGAAATGTTACATTTATCTGTAACGATACGGATGATGATGAACAAAAGTTTGTCGAATATTCAGCCGACTTTTTGATTCCAAAAATTCATCACGCTGCTTATCCTGTTTCTATTGTTGAAGATGATTTAAAACTTATTGAAGCACAACAAAACGCTGCTTAATTTCTAATTTAAAAAAGGCGGCACCCAGATTCGAACTGGGGGTAAAAGCTTTGCAGGCTTCTGCCTTACCACTTGGCCATGCCGCCACAGTAAAAACTTTTAACTTGTTTTATGTTAATAAAGACAAGTTTTGATGTCAAGGTTAATTTGTTAAAAACTATTAATATATCGGTTGAAATTAAATATTTAGCCAATATAATAATATCACATAAGGTAGACTACAATGAGGTAAATTATGAAAAAAGACATACATCCCGATTACAAAAAAACAACTATAAAGTGTGTTTGCGGTAATGAAATCGAAACAGGTTCGGTACAAGAAGATATCACGGTTGAAATCTGCAACGCTTGCCACCCGTTCTTTACCGGCAACCAAAAAATCTTGGACTCTGAAGGTAGAGTTGAAAGATTTAAAAAACGCTACGAAAAGAAAAACTAGCTTTTTTAAGGGCGGGCAAAATGCCTGCCCTATTAGTAAATATGAGTGTATTTGAGGGGGATAAATGCCTGATACTAAAATGAGCGTAAAGCTGATATCAAAACCGCAAAACATATTAAAAACGGTTTATACTGCGTGTAGAACTTGCTATAGTGCACTTTCGCCCGAAGAGATAAACGCATCTGCTGATGATGAAGAAAAAATGCTCAAACTCATCGAAAGAGTTATTTCATCAGGTCATTATTCCACAATTGAGCATATACAGCTTTCTTTTGCAATTTCAAATGTCTCTCGTGCTTGTACTCACCAGCTTGTAAGGCACAGACACATGTCATTTTCTCAAAAATCTCAGCGTTATGTTAAAGAAAAAGGTGAATTTGACTATATTATTCCATCTCAAATTGCAGCTAATGCCGAGCTAAAAGAAAAATTTGAAAAACATATGCAAGAAGTTGCGCAGCTTTATCAGGAATTTGTGGAAAGCGGTATAAAAGCAGAGGACGCAAGGGCAATATTACCTAATGCAACTGCAAGCTCCATGGTTGCAAGTTTGAATTTAAGAGAGCTTATTCACCTTGCAAATTTAAGGCTTTGTACTCGTGCTCAGCTTGAAATTCGTACACTCATTAAAAAAATGTGTGATGAAGTTATTAAGGAAGAACCATGGCTTAAGTCCCACCTTGTCCCAAAATGTGAGCGCCTAGGTTATTGTGATGAAGACAAATCTTGCGGAAGGATGCCTCAGCGATGAAAGACATGCTTGATAAAATTAAAAAAATAGAAGAAAAATACAAAGAACTCGGTGTGACATTATCTGACCCTGATGTCATTGCAGATTATAATAAATTCCGTGACCTCTCAAAACAAAGAAAGGCAATGGAAGAAACCGTTGAAACATATAATGCCTATAAAGATGCTCAAGAGGCAATTGATGAGGCTCGTGAGATGCTCCATGGCGAAAAAGACCAGACCATGAGAGATTATTTGAATAATGAAATTTCATCAAATGAAGAAAAAATTGCTCAATACGAAGAAAAAATGAAAGTATTGCTTCTTCCAAAAGACCCCATGGATGATAAAGATATCATGCTTGAAATAAGAGGCGGTGCAGGCGGCGATGAGGCGAATATTTTTGCAGGCGACCTTATGAGAATGTATATGAAATACGCTTCTTCAAAAGGCTGGCAGACAAAGGTATTATCTATCAACGAATGCGAAGCGGGCGGGGTTTCAGAAGTTGTTATATCAATAAAAGGCGGAGAAAATATTTATTCTCAGCTTAAATACGAATCAGGTGTGCATAGGGTGCAAAGAGTTCCTCAGACCGAATCGCAAGGAAGAGTGCATACATCAACCGCGACAGTTGCAGTTATGCCTGAAGTTGATGACGTTGAGGTAGAGTTAAATCCCTCCGATTTAGAAATTTCTACTGCTCGTTCAGGCGGTGCAGGCGGTCAAAACGTAAACAAGGTTGAAACTGCGGTTCGTGTTGTGCATAAACCTACAGGATTAATGGTATTTTGTACGGAAGAGCGTTCTCAATTGCAAAACAAGGAACGTGCGCTGCAAATTATCAAGGCAAAGCTCTATGATATGGAAGTTCAAAAGCAAATGCAGGAAGTAACCGACCTTCGCCGCTCTCAAGTAGGAACGGGGGACAGGTCTGAGCGTATTCGTACATACAACTTCCCCCAAGGGCGCTTAACAGACCACAGAATAGGGCAGAACTTAAATGTCTGGACGGTAATTGAGGGTGAACTTGATGAGCTTATAAATCTTTTAATTCAATATGACCAAAAGCTCAAGCTTGAAAAACTTGCCGAGTCATAATTTCTTTAATTATCGGTACGGTTTTTTTATCTGTTTCACAGTAATATTTAATAATTTTAGAGTCGCTTTTTGATTTCAAAAAAGCGGCTTTTTTGCCTTGTTTGTACATATTTACCTCTCAATATCTTTTTAACTTTTATTCTTGTTTTTTACATTAATCTTTTGTCTTGATGTGGTATAATCCTGTTAATATGAAAGATTGGAAAATAATAGTTTCTGCTGTTTTTGTTTTTATCCTTGCGGTTTTTTTGATGTTCTTTTTTGCGGCAAAAAACAACTCAAAAAGAGCAGTTGAACTATACAAACAAGGGCTTAGTTTTTATAATCAAAAAGATTATCAAAATGCATATTACAATTTTTCTAAAATTGCTTTTTTCTCTGAGTTGTACCAAATTTCTCTTTTAAAACAGGGGCAGTGTGCACTGAATATCGGAGATAAAAAAACTGCATATCAAAAATTTAAGTATTTGAGTAATGTGTCAAAAGACACCTATATTGCTCCTTTTGCTCTATATCATGCCGCGCTTATTAATATGGAGCATAAAAAATACTCTTACGCATATAAAAAACTAAAGAAAATTTATAAAAATTACCCTGACAGTGACTACAAAAAAGCTTCTTCTTATTTACTTGGTGTTTTGTATAAAAATAAAAAACCGCACCTTGCAAAGAAATATTTTACCGAATACCTTGAGTACGCTCCGCAGGGGCGTTGGGCAAAAGATGCTCTTTGGGAATGTGAGGAGCTGAATTTGGTTATGGATTCGGATGAAAAGCTGATAATAGCAAAAAGTCTTTATTCGAATTCAGATTATACAAAGGCTTTATTTTATGCCAAAGATTTGAGCTCTCCTGAGGCAGTTTTGCTTAATGCAAAAATATATGAGGCATTGGGCGAGTATAAAAATGCATATACTTGCTATTTAAGGGTTTTGACACTGTGTGATGAGACAATTGAACCGGATGAGATTTCTCAAGTGGTAGATAAAGTTATCTCCTTTTTTGACGGGCCAAAAAGCGATGTTTGCTTGTCTTTGCTTAAACAGACAAAAAATTCAGCCTCATATCCTGCGGTTTTATTTGAATACACAAAATACGTTCCAAAAATTACCGCAGTTAAATGCTGGGAGACAATTTATACAAAATATCCTAATTCTTACTGGGCTGCTCAGTCGCTATGGAATACTTTTTTGTACAACTATAAACTCGGCTATATTAAAAAATCAAAAGAACTCTCGGAAGTATATTTAGAAAGGTATAGTAACAAAAAATCAACTCCCGCAATGAAGTTCTGGCATGCAAAAATTCTTCTTGAACAGAGAAAAACACAACAGGCAAAACTGGAGTTTAAAGAGCTTATAAAGACTGAACCTGACAGTTATTATGCCTACGTTGCGCATAATATTTTACGCGGCGTGAACACTCCATTTAACACTTCAATAAAAAGTGATATAAAAACAAAAGTAAAATTTAGCAAAAGTGATTTAAAACAAATTTTTAATAATGACAAAACCCTTGTTTTACTTGCAACTTTAGGAGATACTCAGGCAATTAGCGACCTTAGAGTGCACAATGACTTTGCGGACAGCTATATTGCTTTTGTACAGAAAAACATTCCATACTGCATTTATTATGCCCAAAAAGGTTTTGATAAGTTGGAAGAAAAGCCCCTACATTCTGATGGCAGATACAAGTTGTTATATCCTATTAAATATGCTGACAAGATAAATAAATCGGCATCACAAAATGTACAAAACCCCTACCTTATGCTGGCGCTAATGAGAGAAGAAAGCCGCTTTAACCCTAAGGCTCTAAGCCCTGTTGGTGCTGCGGGTCTTATGCAACTTATGCCTCAAACAGCTTCTGCTCTCGGATATGGTACGGTCAGTGCAACTGATTTGTACAACGAAGATTTGAATATAAAACTTGGTATAAAATATTTTTCTGATTTAAAAAATATGTTTGAACAAAATGAAATGCTTGCGGTTTTATCATACAATGGCGGGCCAAATAACGTAAGAGTCTGGATGGATAATCTTGACAAAATGTCATTTGATGAGTTTGTGGAAGATATTCCCTATAGCGAAACACAAAATTATATAAAAAGAGTTTTTGGAAGTTATTGGAACTACATTAGAATATATAATTAAAAAGCCGCTTTTTTAAAGCGGCTTAAATATTTCTTTGTGCTTATTTACCTGACTAAAACAGTGCAGGTTTTTTAACGGGAGCTGCACCGGGGATTGATTCCCAGTTAGCTGCCATAATTTTCTTGAATGATTTAAGAGCTGTGTCTTCAAGTTCACCCAATTCCTCTGCTTGCATAATTAATTCGCGAAGAGGAAGAAGAGCTCTTTGGTCTCTTAGTACACCAAGAGCAGCTGCTGCACCTGCGCGAACCAAGTCGTTTTCTTGAGTGTTTTTCATAACTTCAATAAGAGCAGGTACTGCTTTTGTATCGTTAAGCTTACCAAGTGAAGTTACCGCATAAATTCTAACATTAACCCATTCGTCCTTGAGCATTTTAATGATTTTTTCAACAGCTTTTTTGTTGCCGATTTCGCCCAATGCTCTTGTTGCATCACATCTTACATTTACTTTTTCATGGTCAAGTGATTCAATTAAAGCATCTGTTGCAACATCGCCGATTTCAATTAAAGCGTCAGTTGCTGTGATACATACTTGAGGGTTTTCATCATTAAGTGCTTCAACAAGCGGTTCAACAACAATTTTACCGCCTAGACGGCCCAATGCTCTTGCTGCACGAACACGAACGTCGACGTTTCTATCTTCTCTTAATGATTCAATAAGGGGAATAGTGGCAGTTGTATCGCCCAATTCACCCAATGCTCTTGCTGCATATAAGCGCACAGAACCGTTTTTGTCATTTTTAAGTACATCAATAAGTGGCTCAACTGCATTAAAGTCGCCCATTTCGCCAAGGACTCTTGCAGCATTATAGCGAACTTTTTCGGAGTTGCTGGCTTTTAGGTCTTTAATCAACTCTTCAAAAGACTTTTTTGCCTGTTTTTTTCTATTGTTCACACTAATTGTCATTGCTTCCTCCAATAGACATTCTCTTCACACAAGATTTTACTAACCTTAATTAATTAAAAACTTATTTCAAGAGAATATTTACCTTTTTGCTACTACCTTTAACCTATATTTTACATTTTTTAACATTAAACGATAATTTTTAATGGTAAAAAGAACACTTTATGTTACTAATATAACATTTTTTTTTGACTTTGTCTTAGTTTATTTATATTAGTTAACAATTTTACAAATATGTTTTTGTAAAGATAAGTAATAAAGCGGATTTGAAAGATTTTTTTTCTTTACAAAAGTTTACACTAATTACTAGCACATGTTTTTATTTTGAGGTATTGTATACATGCTGGAAATATGCGTTCAAAATATAAAAATAATTGTTGTTAGGTAATATAAAGGAGAAGGTTTTGTTAATTAGAGCGATTAATACCAATCTTTACAAAAACAATCGTGCAGTTAATTCTTTAAATTTTGGTGCTGCAAAACAAAAAACATCACATACTAATCCGTATGATAGCACTAAGTATGACCAAAAGCGTGCAAGCGAGGATATCAAAAAAGCACTTGATGCTTTAGGAGATAAAAAGCTTGAGTTGATTATCCATAACGCAAGTGCGCCAAGCAAAACCTCAAAAGATGTAGGCGTGGGTTCTCTGTATAGCGAATCGTCAAAAGAACTTCTTATTCCGTTTTTAGAAAAATACGGATTTTCAGGAATTCAGGTAGACCCTGAGGGTATGCGCCCTGAGCATGATGCTTCTCCGTATGTTTCAAATTCTTTTGTATATAACCCTTTAATTATTGATTTAGAAGATTTAACCAAACCTGAAAATGGTGCAATACTTGATAAAAATGTCTTCAAATCAATCGCAAGGTTAAATCCGGCAAAAGGAAGCAGCTATGGTGATTATGAGCATGCGCGTGATAGTTTTGATTTAGGTTTAACTAATGCGTGGAAAAATTTCAAAGCCAAATCGTCTGATATTGATTCAATTTCTGACCCTATGGAAAGAGCAGCAATATCAGGACTTGCCAATGATTATGATGAATATATAACTGAAAACGGTAAAATGCTTGAACCTTATGCTATATACTCTGTTCTGACTCAAAAGTTTAATAATGATTATTATAAAAATTGGCCTTACGAGTATCAAAATTTATATAACCCCAGAAATGAAGGGCTGATTTCGCAAATAAAGGCAGAAAATAGAGATGATATTGATAAATTCATGTTTGTTGACATGCTTGCAAAAAAAGCTCGTGAAGATGGTATAGAGGCATATGATGCAGCGGGCATTAAGACGGAAGGTGATAATCCTGTTGCATTTTCAAATCAAGAAGTATGGGCGCACCCCGGTGCTTTTTTAGAAAATTATAAAATGGGTTGTCCTCCGGATAATGATAATCCTGACGGACAAGCTTGGGGGTTTGCGGTTTTAAATCCTGCAAAGTTATTTAATCGTGACGGAAGTTTGGGCGAATCAGGACAACTCTTGTACGATAAATGCGAAAAACTTGCTCAAGATAACCAAGGCGGAATAAGAATTGACCACATTGTAGGCCTTATTGACCCTTATGTATATAAAAATTCTCCTGTTGATAATTCTGCCGGCAGATTATTCTCTTCGCCGCACAATCCTGATTTAAGGCAATATGCAATACCTGTAAATGCTTCTGACAGTGCTAGGAGATTTGGTGCAATTCTTGAAAATATAGTGCTTCCCGCATGTGCTGATGCCGGTCTTACAAGGGATGATATTATATGTGAGAATCTGGGTGCTATCCCTGACCATGCGCGTCTTGCATTTGAAAGATTGGGTCTTGGCGGTATGATAGTTACTCAATATCATAACGGTATGTCGGCAAAACCGGAAGATACCATTATGTTGGGCTCGCACGATACATTGCCTTTTGTTTCATATGTTGATAATTTATACGGCAGACACGGGCAAGATGCATTTAATCATGCCTTATGGCCTGCTGTAGAAAACTCTCTTCCAAGAAGCGCCACTCATGATATGAAACAAAAAGAGTTTGATAAATATAGATTTGATATGAACAGGCACCAGCCCGAGGTCAACAAAGCTGCCTTTAAACAAAAGAAATTTACCGAGCTCTTTACAAGCCCTGCCCAAAGAGTACAGATTTTCTGGACAGATTTACTCGGTATGGAGCAAAGATATAATACCCCCGGAACCGCAAGCGGTAACTGGTCACTAAGGTTGAGTTCAGATTTTGAAAAACAATTTGATCCATCGATGTTGATTCAAGCTTTATCTGACGCACTAAAGGCACAAGACAAAGAGACGGTTAAAGAAAATCAAGATTTGATTAACTCCCTTGATGCAAATGCTGCGGCAGCTCGGGCAAAAGGCTCAAATGGCTTGAATATAATAGGCTAATTTAATAATTTTAAATATTCCCTTGGGTTGTGTGCTTGAGGGAATATTTTTATATAAAAAACGACCCAAAAAGCATTGGGTCGTTTATGTGATAATTTACTCTATTATTTGCCGTATGCAAGAGTTTCTTTTGTCACTCTATCGAGCTCTTTTGGATTGGTTTCTGCCGTTTCTATTATTCTTTCGTTTTCAAAACGGATTTTGTTATCGATATTTTTGTATTCTTCCTGCGAGCTTCTAAGTATTTCGGAGGCTACTTTTGCTTCTTCTCTCTGCTTGTACATATTGTTTACATTATCTTCAAAGGTCTTTTGGCTTTTGTTTGACAGTTTTGCAGCAACAGCAATAGAAGAAAGTATACTTGCTCCAACTATAAGAAATTTTGAATTACCGCGCACAAAGCTGCTTAATTTAGGATGTTCTGCGGCAAATTTGGCAATGGGTTTAAGAATGTTTTTGTTCAAGCTTTTTGCAATACCGTTTGAAGTAACGGTTTTATCGAAACTTGCTGCCGCTTTAGCGAGTTTAGGCATTTTTGGCATCGCTTTAAGGCCTTTTCCGATTAAATTGCTGATTCCTGCATATATAGCAAAACCTCCGCCAATTTTACCAAGAAGCGAAATTGTATTTTGCGTATTTTCGTTTTCAGCTTTTTTTGAAATTTTATCAGATATTTTGCCTGCTACATCAAAAGATTTTATAAAAATAAGCCATGAAGCAAGGCTTAAACCGCCTGCTGCAAGTTTTATGGATGGCGCGCCTTTTGTTTTTATTATATCGTCTAATACAAAAGCACCAATGGTTGCAGGATAAATCATATTGCCAATTTTAGCCGTTTTTGAATTTTTAATATCCTCTTGTGTTTTTTGAATACTGGTGTTTATAATGTCACTATCAGACATTCTTGATATGCTTTGGATTTTTTCTGTAGTATTTTTTGCCTCTCCTTTGTAAAAAGGTATTTTTTCTAAAACCACACGCATAAATCAATTCACTTTCTTTTTATAATTTGCAAAAAGCTTATTTTCATATATTATATTGTAATATAACAAGTATACTAAATGCAATTTGTTGCTAATATTAATGTTCGGATGACAAAAGTTTAACAAATCTAAACAAAGGGGAAAAAATTGAACTACATTAAAATCGTTGACGTTACAAACAGGGATGGTGTACAAACTTCAAGATTGGGGCTTGCAAAACTTCAAAAAACCATAATTAATATTATGCTTAATGAAATGGGTATAAACCAGTCTGAGTTTGGTTTCCCGACAACCGAGCACGAGATAAATTACCTAAATGGCAACTTGCAACTTGTTGAGCGAGGTTTGATTAACAAAACAAATCTTTCAGGCTGGATGAGAGCAATTGCAACAGATGTCAAAAAAGCGTTTGCAAATGTTCCGAAATTACAATACATTAACCTTTCTCAATCTACCTCGGAGCAGATGATAAAAGGAAAATATCAAGGCAAGAAAAATAAAAAAGATATTCTAAACCAAACATGTGAAGCGATAAATGAAGCAATAGTTCAGGGTGCAAAAATAATCGGTGTTAATGCCGAAGATGCTTCAAGAAGTGATTTAGAGTATTTAATAGAATATGCAAAAGAGTGCAAACGCTATGGTGCAAGCCGCTTTAGATACTGTGATACTTTAGGTTATGATGACCCGCAGACGGCGTATGAGAGAATTTTTCAAATAGCAAAAGAAGCTCAAATGGATGTTGAAATGCACTTCCATAATGACCTTGGTATGGCAACCGCCTGCTCTGTTATGGGTGCAAAAGCTGCAATTGACGCCGGTGTTGATGCTTGGATTAATACCGCTATTAACGGTATGGGCGAGCGCGCAGGAAATGCTGATTTGGTATCTTGTATTTTAGCCATAGAAAAATCCAGCGGTTTTAGAGGCAAATATAAACTCGACCCGCAAATTGATATTTCAAAAGCTTGGCGTCTGGCAAAATATACTTCATATGCTTTTGGCGTACCTATTCCAATGAATCAGCCCGCAGTAGGCGATAATGCCTTTGCTCATGAAAGCGGTATACACGCAGATGGCGCACTTAAAGACAGGCGTAACTATGAGCTTTATGATTATGAAGAACTTGGCAAGGGTGAGCCTGAAATTATTGAAACAGGCAGAATGATCACGGTTGGCGAGTACTCCGGTATTAAAGGTTTTAGAAACGTGTATCAAAACTTAGAACTTGAGTTTAACGATGAAGATGAAGCAAGAAACATCCTTGAACTTGTTCGTTATGCTAACGTACATACTCAAAAACCTCTAACAGATAGTGAACTTAAGTTTATATACTATTATCCCAACATAGCTGCAAAAATTATGACGGTAGAACCTTACTATAAGCCACATGGCGCTCTTAAAGAAAGAATTGAAAGAGTGGATAATCTTGTTGAAGGTTCAAAGATAGTATAGATGACACTGCAAGATAAAAAAGTTTATATAGAAACGCTTGGTTGTCAGATGAATAAGTCTGATACCGAGAGAATTTTTGGTATATTGTCTCATTTTGGATACACTCCTTGTGAAGATGAAAATAAGGCAGATTTTTGTATAGTAAATACCTGTTCTATAAGACAATTATCAGAAGACAAGGCGTATTCTAAACTTGGCGTTTGGGGAAAAATGAAGAAAGAAAGACCCCTAAAAATTGCAATCTGCGGATGTGTAGCGCAGCAGGAAAAAGAAAAACTGCTAAAGCGTTTTCCTTATCTTGACCTTGTTTTTGGCACGCAGAATATTTACGAACTTCCTGATTTGATAAATTTAGAAGGAAGAGTTTGCGCAGTTAGAGAAAAACCGATAGAAGAAAAAGGTTTTAATATAATAAGAGCAAAAACGCTCAATGCTTGGCTGCCTATAATTGAGGGGTGTAATAACTTTTGCTCATACTGTGTTGTTCCATACACCAGAGGACGCGAGCGCTCGAGAGAACCAAAGAGAATTATTGATGAGGCAAAAAGTATAATAGCTCAAGGCTACAGAGAAATTACACTTTTGGGACAAAATGTAGACAGTTACGGTAAAGACTTAAAAGAAAAACCCACCCTTGCTTATCTTTTAGGTGAAATTGATAAACTTGAGGGCGATTTTAGAATAAGGTTTACTACCTCGTATCCGACAGATATAACGGATGAACTTATTGAAACGGTTAAAAATTCAACTAAAATTTGTGAGTGTTTTCATATACCAATGCAAAGCGGCTCAGATAGAGTACTAAAAGCTATGAATCGCCGTTATGACAGAGCAAAGTATGCTCAAATTGTTAGAAAAATAAGGGATAACATCAAAGATGTTACAATAACGTCTGATTTTATAGCGGGTTTTCCCTCTGAAACATATGAAGAGTTTGAGATGACGTTAAGCGCATTTGATGAATTTGAACTTGATTATTCAAACACCGCTGCGTATTCTCCTCGTCCTAATACGCCTGCAGCAAAGATGAAAGATAAGTTTATAGATGAAGATGAAAAGAAAAAAAGACTTGCGATTTTAAACGATAAAGTAAGAGAAATGTCTTTAAAATCGAATGAAAAATATGTGGGACGCACACTTGAGGTTCTTGTCGAAGCAAATAAAAACGGCAAGTTTGAAGGTAGAACAAGGAATAATAAAGTAGTTCATATAACGGGCGATGGCATAAATATTGGTGATTTTGTTAATGCAAAGATAACAAAAGCCTCTACTTGGTGTCTTTTTGGTGAATTAAAAAAATAATCGCAAAAATTTTTTTTCAGCTGTTTTATTATTTTGCAAGTACTAGTCAAAGGAAAGAAGTATGAGAATTATACCTGTTAGATTAAAAACATTTGTAAGCCAAAAAATTGAACAAAATAAAAATGCCAGACAAGCAATGGAGCAGCTTGAAGACTTGTATGGTGATGCTTTTGAATATGTTAGCACGCTAAAAAACAAAAAAGGTACGGTTACTGTGTTTGGTTACCCTTCAAAAGATGCTCCGTACTCCCATGCATATTCAATTTTATCAACAGGAGAACATATACAGACCCTTGCTTCAAGAAAACAAACCAAGGGAGGTAATTTTGTTGATGATTTTACGCGCTTGGTAACAAGACCTGACGGCTCTAATACTGTTGAAACATATTCTGTTGTGCGTAACGAGTTTGGCGATATTCTTCAAACCAAAAAAGGCGGAAGCGGTTCTTTTACATTAAAGAAAAAAGAACCCAAGATATTTGATTTTCAAGATGCATACAATAAAAAATAAAAAACTTGCATTTTAAAATCGGCAGATTCATTATCTGCCGATTTTTTGTGTTAATTCTTCTCTTGATTCTTCATACCCTGCTCTGCCCATAAGAGCGTATGTATAGTTTTTTGCCTGCTCTACTCCCGGTTGATTAAAGGCGTTTATATTGTATAGTTCGCCTATGATAGCCGTTTGAACTTCAAGCATATAGAAAAGTTGTGCAAGGTATCCGGCCGATACTTTTGGCAGGGTTATGGTTAAATTTGGGCGCTTAAAGTCAGTAAGCGCTACAGCTGTTGAATCAGCCTCGGCGTTTATAAGGTTGTTTATGCTATTTCCGCCAAGGTAGCCAATTCCTGTGTATTCAAATATTTTTGGTATTTCAAGAGTTGTGTCGAATTCTCCAACACGAATAAAAGTAATTATCTTGTCGTTTTTGCCTTCGTTATACAGTTGAATTTGTGAGTGCTGGTCTGTTGCACCGAGAGCTTTTATAGGTGTCGGGCCAATGTTTACTTTGTTTCCGTTTCTGTCAACTTCTTTACCAAGTGACTCTGCCCAAAGTTGAACATACCAGTCGGCAACGTATTTTAATCTGCTTGAATAAGGCATCATAACCGATATATAGTTGCCTTTTTGTGTGTCCATAAGATAGTGGATAAGGGCATTTTGCGCTGCGATATTTTTTCTGATGTCTGTATTTTTGAGTGTTAAATCCATAACTTTAACACCCTCCATAATTTCATCAATATCTATACCCACAAGCGCCATAGGTACAAGTCCTACTGCAGAAAATACCGAAAATCTGCCTCCAACATCATCAGGAACTACAAAGGTTTTATACCCCTCTTCGTTTGCGATTTGTCTTAAAATGCCTGATTGTTTATCTGTTGTTGCTACTATATTTTTTCTGTAATCATCGCCAAGGAGATTTTGCATCCTGTCTTTGATTATCATAAACTGCGACATGGTTTCTGCAGTTGAGCCTGATTTTGTGATTACATTGACAAGGGTTTTCTTTAAATCAAGCATATCAAGAAGTGCATTTATCTGGTCGGGGTCAATGTTATCAAGGAAAAAAATCCTTGGCATACCGCCGCGTTCTTCTTTAGAAAGTAAATTCCAATAAGGTTTTAAAAGAGCCTCGCACATAGCGATTGAACCAAGTGCACTACCGCCTATTCCAAGAACAAGAACATTATCAAAGCGCCCCTCAACCATTGCCGCGTATTCTTTTACATACCAGACAGTTTCTTCATTGTAGCCTAAATTCATCCACTGCAGCCACTGACCGGGTTTATCTTTTCTAAGGTTTAAATCAAGAATAATGTCACTGATTTTCTTTTCATACTGACTAAATGCTTCTTCAAGGTTAAGACCTCTGTCTTGACCAAGAACATCTGTGCTAACATTTCTGCAGTTGAATTCTATCATTTACACTCCCTTGATAAATTTAAATAATCGGCTATTACTATTTTATCCGCTGAGAATTTTATGTAAAGAGCTAAAAATTACCTTAACGTGGGATTAAAATTATTTTTTAGCGGTAAAAATCCTAATATGAGAAGCAAATTTTATCAGGATTTAAAGAAAAATTTTGACAGTGAAAATCTTGATACAAGCGTGTATTCATCTTTATTGGATAAGCATATAGATACTCTAAAGTGCCAAGGTAAAGACTGTATGCGGCTTTTTGGAATTAAAAAAAGTCTTGAATATATTTTTTTAAAATACAAAAATTTGTCGGATTTAAAAAAGCAAAATGAGGAGATATTTTCTCAAATTCTGCATGACATAAAAAGTCCGATGCTTGGAATAAAATACGCCCTTGAAAACTCTAAAAGAAGCGAACTTGATGATGAAATTTATAAAATAAATACAAATATTTTGGATATGATTAAGGATTTTCTTTTGCTCTACAGTTTTAAAGACGGTTTTACCTGCCTTTCTTTTGAAGAATTTTGCCCTTACGAGCTTGTTAGGCGTGAGGTTGAATTCTACACCCCGCTTTTTAGGAGCAAAAACATAAAAGCTTTAATAAAAAAAGATAGTGATACACTGCTTTGCTCAAACAAAAGCGTATTTTCAAGAATTGTATCAAACCTTTTGTCAAACGCTATAAAGTACTCCCCTAATGATACTCAGGTTGAAATTAAGATAAAAAACAGGGGAGAATATATTGCTGTATCGGTAAAAAATCGTGCCTGCGTTGATTTTGATGACAAAGATGAGAAAATTTTTGACAAATTTAATACAAAAGGGGCTGAAAACTCTTTTGGGCTCGGGCTTTTTATATCAAAAAGACTTGCAAACAGAATTAACTCAAAGCTAAGGGCTAAAAAAACATCAAAGAGTGTTGTTTTTGAACTAATTATGCCTAAAATTGACCCTCAATGTCGCTAACGGTTATTTTTGCCGACATTTCAGCTATTACGCGAGATATCTCAAATCCGCTTATCATAACTTCAAGGATAAGCTGCGAGTTGATAAGGACGCTCTCTGTGTACTCCATAGAGTCCATATCTAAAATTTCAAACTCTATAAAGTCATCGCCGACATACTTAATTTTGCCAAATTCCGCATCTGTCGCCCATCTTAAAAATACAACGGCTTTTTCAAGCGCTTTTAGTTTCTGAATCATCCTCATATTTACATGATATGATTATTTTTATGAATGTCAATTTTATAAATTCTGATTGTAACATTGTAAATTCGGGCGCAAAAAACATGGAAATTGATTTGAATATGCTAGATTGCGCTATTAAAGAGGGGCATGAACATGGGACTTTAAGGTTTTACAATTGGCGCCCAAAGTGTATCAGTCTTGGAAAAAATCAGCCTTTTGAGCTTTTTTATAATGATTTTGGAATTGATGTAGTAAGGCGCCCCACAGGCGGCAGAGCGCTTTTGCATGACATGGAACTGACCTATTGTTTTGTATGCCCTCAAAAAGCCGGTCAAAGCGTGGTTGAGTCATATAAAGAAATATCGGATGCTTTGATTTTAGGCTTTAAAAAACTTGGGATTAAACTTGACTACGCCTCGCACAGGGCCGGAAATATGCGCTATTGCATGAATATTTCAAGCAGAGCAGATGTAAGTTATATGGGTAAAAAACTGATAGGCTCGGCGCAGTTTCGCTCAAGAGGGTATATCTTGCAGCATGGGTCAATTTTATATGATTTAGATTTTGAGCTTGCGCAGAAGATTTTCAGACAAGAAATTGATAAAAATTCCATAGTTACGCTTAATGAAATAAATCCGAATATTGAACAAAATGAGCTAATTGAGGCGCTAAAGCAAGGTTTTTGCGAAAAATTTATGGTGTCTTGACAGTGTTTTTTGTTCGGGTTATATTATTTGTTGCAGATAGGTTGGTCGCGTCTAAATGCTCATAAGCTGCGACCCCTCAAAAAAGGAAGGACAAAAAATGTACGCAATAGTCGAAACAGGCGGCAAACAGTACAAACTTGAAGAAGGCAAATATACAGACATCGAATTATTAGATGCTGAAGCTGATTCAAAAGTTGTATTTGACAAAGTCGTAATGCTTGTTAACGGTAAAAAATCAAAAGTTGGTCAACCTTATGTTGAAAATGCAACAGTTGATGGTACAATCGTTAAACACGATAAAGCAAAAAAAGTGATTGTTTATAAACAACGTCCTAAAAAAGGATACAGAAAGAAACAAGGTCACAGACAACAATTTACAAGAGTAATGATTAATAAAATCAATACAAAAGCAGGAAAGTCCAAAGCTGCTGAAACTGAAGGAGAAGAATAATGGCACATAAGAAGGGCGTAGGTTCATCTAAGAACGGTCGCGACAGCGAAAGTAAGAGATTAGGCGTTAAAAAATATGCCAATGAAAATGTGCTTGCAGGAAACATCCTTGTTAGACAACGCGGCACAAAAATTCACCCCGGTGTGAATGTTGGCAGAGGTTCTGACGATACATTGTTTGCTATGATTGACGGTGTAGTTAAGTTTGAACCATACAGAAGAACAAGAAAACAAGTTAGCGTTTACGCTGCTGAATAATTGAAAATTGAATAATGGATGGGGGCGTAGCTCACTTGACGAGGTTAACGAGTCAAAGCGGCTTGTCCGCAAAGT
>CALUSB010000024.1 GCA_944323335.1 Candidatus Gastranaerophilales bacterium | reverse complement strand
ATCGTTCAAGGTCTTCCTCGTGTTGAAGAACTTCTTGAAGCAAGAAAACCCAAAGACTGCGCTATTGTTGCAGAAGAAGACGGTGTTGCTGAAATTGAATACGAAGATGACGTTGCAAGATTGTTTATCGTAAATGAAAACGGCAGAACAGAGATTAAATATCCTATCGAATCTAACGTAATTGTTATGGATAAACAAAAAATCGTTAAAGGTCAGGCACTAACTTCAGGGCCGCTAAACCCTCATGACGTTATCAGATTAAGAGGCGCAAACGCTGCTCAACAATACCTTGTAGATGAAGTACAAAGAGTATATCGTTCTCAAGGTGTTGAAATCGCTGATAAACACGTTGAAGTTATAGTCAGACAAATGATTAAGAAAGTTAGAGTCGTCGACTCAGGTACAACAAAACTTCTTCCGGGTGAACTTGTTGAACTTAAGGAAATTGAAGCTCAAAACGCTGAAGTTGAAAAACAAGGCGGCGAAAAAGCAACATATGAGGCACTTTTACTTGGTATCACAAAGGCATCTTTGAATACTGAAAGCTTCATTTCTGCCGCTTCTTTCCAAGAAACAACAAGAATCCTTACAGAAGCTGCTGTTGAAGGCAAAAAAGACCTATTAAGAGGCCTTAAAGAAAACGTCATTATCGGTCGTCTAATTCCTGCAGGTACCGGTTACTATCATTTGATTAACGCAAATGAAGAAAAGGAAAAAGAAGCCCTAAGACGTGCCCAGCAGAAAAATCAGGCAAGAAAACCCTCCGCAATATTAGAAGAAATTGAAGGTATGTTTGGAGCTCCTGATTTTACAATTGAATAGTTAAAAAATTATTCATAAATATAAACCCGCCAAGTTGAAAAATAAGGCGGGTTTTTTAGTGAACTTTTTTATTTGTTTTTCGTTATACAAACAGAGTAGTGGTTAAATTATCTTAAAGTTTATAATTTGGCTCTTTTTTTAATGCTAAAATAACTTATAAATGTTTAGGAGGAATTATGATAAAGAAGTTAATATTGAGTTTAGTTTGTTTCTTAGCGGTACCCTTATGCTCCTTTGCAGATGATACGGCAGATGTGAGCGCGTTTTTTAACAATTTTGTAAACGCTTCAAACACATATTCAACTTCAATCCCCTCGTATTATGTAGCTAATGCAAAAATCGTGCGTGTAGTTCATAAGCCCGATGGCACAAAGCAAGCTGTTGTTATACCGTTTGACAGATACTTATCTGAGCTTAAAAAAGGTGCAGCGCTTGCTAAAACAGTGCGTTATAAAAACAGATACGTGAACCAAAAAATAGTAAAATCAGGCCCTGATTATAAATTAAGCGCTATTAGAATACCAAGAAACGATGCAACAGGCCTGCCTGCTTACTTTATAATTACAAAAACCCCTCAGGGCTGGAAGATAAAAGAAGAGAGTATGGGGACAAAAGTTCAAAAGTTCTTGGATGCTAAATAAGCATGTATAAATATCCTTGTAAATCGGGCAACTTTTTTTGTTTTACGGTTTTTATATGGATATAGGCATTGGAATTACAAGGGAAATATGGAAACATTTTCAAAATTAACTTCAGGCTATGGTTATACTTCAGGAGCAATAAAAACAGATTCAACGCAGGATGCGCAATCTGCTTCCAAAACAAACACTGTATCAGAGACAGATGCAGAAAAAACTAATGAAAATAAATTGAAAGCTGCTCTTGCAGGACTTGCGGTAATAGGTGCAGGTGCCGTCGGTATTGCGATATATATGAAAACAAGAAAAAATTCTGCCTTGGATGATTTTCAAAAAGGAGTAAAAAAATTCTTTGATAACACAGGAAAATCTATGGAAGATGTGAAATTGAAGGGTGGAAAGGCTCTTACTTCCGAAGGTTCAGGTTTTAGCGGTGTCTTAAAAACGGCGAATACAAAAGGGCAAAAAATTGAGTTAAAATATCAAAACGGCTTTATAACAGAATCAATTGTTGATGGAAAATTATATAAAAAATACGAAAGTCCCTCTGATATTAATAAATATTTTAGGGATGAAGCAAAAAAATTCACCAGAAACGAAGCTACGCTTATATCTAAATATAATGAAAATGGCGAAATTGTAGAAGATGTATGCCATTTTTACGATAAAAATGCAAAGGTATCACGCAGCGTTAAAAGAGAATCTTTTGACGGAACGATGTATTTTATGGAAGCTAGCGATTTTGTTGACGGAAGAATTGCGGCAAAAACTAAATTTAGTGGCAGTGAATATAGTGCTCCTGAGATAGCTGAGGCAAAAATTTTTGATAAAGACGGCAAGGTAGTAAGAGAGTACCAAGAAGCAAGATATTGCACCGATTATTATCCGGATGGAAGCAGAAAAGTAAGAGAGTTAGGTATTATACCTGTTGAAAATGTGAAAAAATTGCGCAACGACCAAGAGATATTTGCTAAAGAGGGTTATGATATTGATTTGCCTGCACTTAAGTATGAGGACTGCGTAAGTGGTGTAAAAAAAGTTACTATATATAGCCCGAAAAATGAACTAACTTATTCTGCATATAAGGGCTTGGATGCAAAGTCTTTAAAGTATAATTTTGTGCGCCAAGTTGGCAATGGCGCCGATATCCGAGAAATAATAGATATCACGCTCCCGTATTATGAAAATGGAGTATTAATTGAAGATCTTAAAGTGTTTAAAGTAGTTGGTGGTGATCTAAATGGTCCCGGCAGTTTTAGTTATGGGTTTTGGATTGACTCTGCCGGTGTGGCACATAATACCGCAGAAACTGCAAAAGAAAGGCAGTTTTTCTATGACAAAATAAAAGAGTACTTAAAAATTGCAAAGGAAGATAAAATGAGTATTCCTTATGAATTGATTGAAAAAAAATCTTTGCCCAAGATACTTGAAGTACAACCTAAGACAGGTGCTAAATAATTTAAAAGCCGCTTTAAGCGGCTTTTTTAATCTTAATCTTTTCTTGAGTTGGTCGGGATTTGAGAATTTTGATATTGCATATCCTGCAAATACTGCTGCCCGTTCATAACCACCTGATAAAGCTGCTTTAAATCGCCCTCCAGCTTATTTAGAACCTCTTGAGCGTATTGTTGAGCGCCTTCTTTAATTTTTATAGCTTCTTCTTGCGCTGCAAGTCTTGCGCTTTCAGCTTCATTGAAAGCTTTCATTTTAATAGCTTCACACTCTTCGATAACCTGTTCGCGGATTTCTCTTGCGCGTTCTTCAACTGCTTTATTAAGGCTTGATTCGTTTAAAAATCTGTGTCTTTCATTTTCCGCATCGGCGATTATTCTCTCAGCTTTCATTTTAGCATCTTGGATAATGTCGTCTTTCTTTCTCAAGATAACGTGAGCATCGCGTATCTCGCTTGAGATTGCATCAGGAAAGCTTGATATAATTCTTGATAATTCTTGGCTTTTAACAACAATTAGAGGAGGCAGAATATGAAAACCAGTCTCCCAAAGCTGGTTCAGCCTGTCTATCAAATCATACATTTTTTCTTCTGACTGTGACATTTTATGTTAATTACCTTTCTTTTGCTTTTGTAAATATTCTACCACACTTTTTGGTACAAATTTTGATACATCTGTACCAAAATCTGATAATTCTTTCACAATACTTGATGAAATGAAGTTGTATTTTGGTTTTGTGGTTAAAAATACCGTATCAATATCAGGCGCTATTGCTGAATTTGTCTGGCATAATTGCAGTTCATATTCAAAGTCGCTCACCGCCCTTAAGCCTCTTATCAAAAAATGTGCTCCTTTAGATTGAGCGTATTCAATTGTTAACCCTTCGAAACTGTCAACTTCAACATTATCAAGCCCCTCAATACTGTCTTTAATAAGCTGAACCCTATCGCTTACAGGCAGAAAGGATTTTTTTGAAGAGTTTTTAAGCACGGCAATTATCACCCTGTCAAACATTTTAGATGCTCTCTCTAAAACATCTAAGTGACCTTTTGTAATGGGGTCAAAACTTCCGGGGTAAATTGCAGTTCTTTGGTTTTGCGATTTATTTCTCACATGGATATTATATTTTAAAAATTTTTATGTTCAAATGCTATTTTCTAAGCTCAAAGACTTTGTAAATTTTTTGTTACATTTCTCCTATATTGTCAATTTTTAAGCTTTACAGACTTTATAAAATAGCCTAAAGGAGTTATTTATGATTGGAAAAATTTCAAGTGTATCAGCTTTAAATAATCAAAGGAGTTTAAATTTTGGCTCTCAAAAGTCAGTGACTGCGCCAAAAATTTACAACAACAACTTGGCATACACTCAACTTCCTCTGGGTAATATTTACGGTGCTAAAATTAATTTTACTGCCAGAAGAAAAAAACAAGCACCTCTGACTCCTGCTCAAGAGCTATATGCACAGGCTTCAAAAAACTCTAAAATAAAAGCCGACGGCTGGACTCTTCATAATACATACTATGGTGTTAATCATCCTGAAAAAAGATGGGTTGCAGGGGTCGAACCCAAAGAACTTTTAAACAGAGATTTAAAAGATGCAATAAATTCTATAATGACGCTTCAATACGGCGAAAATGTCCCCGATAAAATCCCCTCAGACATTAAAACTCCAAACTATGGGGATAACTGGGGCAGACATGCAAACTATATAGAAATAAACAATCGCGCTTTGGGCGAGATGCACAACGAGCATACAAACAGTTCAATTTTAGGCGCTATTAAAATACTCCCCGCTATACCGCCCTCACATGATAAGTGGGCAAATTGCATTTTGGTATCACAGCTTTATCCCAACATCTGGGGAGACGGTTGGAATAATAACGGAGAAAACTCCCTCTATGGTATCAAACTTGAATTTGAGCGCGCCTCCGATAACATCGGCTGGGTCAATATCGGTAAGAAAATGTTTACTCCTGAAGAACAGGTAAAAGCGTTTAATGACCTTGCCCATCTTCGCGGTTTTAAGACTTCTTTTCGTATGTTAATATCGGAAGACCAGTTGAAACTCGGTGATTCGGGGCAATTCAGGTGGAATAACCCTGAGCATGTTGAAGCGTTTATTGTTGCTTGCTACAAGGGTATAGAGCTTGGCTTTGACGGTATTTTCTTTGATTCTCTAAAGCATGTAGGCGGCTATGACTGGGGACACTACGCAGGAGTCGGTGCTGTACCGAGTTATGACCAGATGGCATATATTTTAGCTGAAATAAGAGAGCGTACGGGAAGAACCGACTTAAGTTTCTCCGGTGAAAAAGCCGAGGGAGATTCTCTTCGCTACAAGAATATGGGAGTAAACGCAGGAGCAAGCCAAATGTACTGTGATAGCGTGGATGCGGTTAAAAACTCGGCTCATTCTCAAGCTTGGTGCAATGACTTTGCTTGGGGGCCTGTAGTATCGGATGATAATGATGAAGGGCTTATCTGCTATAGTGACAGAATGAACAAAATCAACTCTTCACTTTTTGGTTATGACAGTGTTGCAGAAAAACTCCCCTCATTTATGCAAATGCACGACTTATTCCCGCTAAATTACGGAACAAATACGCATAACCTGATGCTTGAAAACAGAAACTTCTCAACTGACGGCAAACCGAAAAGTCATTATGATAATCTTTTTGCAAACGGTGCAGTTGAGCGCAGTTACAGAAACCAAGTTGCGGAAAAATTTGCTTGGGCATATAACCATAATCCGGATTAAATCATGACTTTTTAAAAAAAATCATTAATTTGTATGAAAAATCCCATTAATTTCAATGTTTAATTGAAGTAGTAAGGTATAGTGTCCGAATACCTCATCAGGGGGGTGATTTTTCACACAATGTTTAATCCGAAAATTCAATCTTATATAAATTCAAGCGGTGAGGCGCAAGCAAAAATGCGCGCACAGCAGCTCAATTCATACATTGAAGCACTCTATCCGGCCCCCGTTGATAATAAAGAAAACCCTGCAATAAAACCTTTTGATGAAGTTCTAAAGGTTACAAAAGAAGAATCAGGAACGGTTTTTAAAGTTGATAAACCGCCTGAAATTCCTTTCGGGTCACTATCAAGAAAAGTGAAATACACAAAAGACGAGATATTAAGCCTGATAGACAGAACCGCTCAAAAGTACGGTATAGATGAAAAACTTGTAAGGGCTTTGGTTAAGCAAGAATCCGGTTTTAACCCTAACGCCAAATCCCACGCGGGAGCTTTAGGACTTATGCAGTTGATGCCGTCAACCGCAGAGGGTCTTGGCGTAAAAAATCCTCTTGACCCTGTTCAAAATGTTGAAGGCGGCGTTAAATATTTAAAATCTATGCTCGACAGGTTTAACGGCAATACAATCCTTGCCCTTGCTGCCTATAATGCAGGCCCAAATGCCGTAAAAAAATACGGAGGCGTTCCCCCTTATAAAGAAACTCAAAACTATGTCCGCTCAATTTTAAGTCAGTATCTATAAAAAAGGGAAAAATATGAATAACGGAGTTGCACCTAAAATAAATTTATTTGAAAGAATGGAGTTTTCAAAACTCGATGCCCCGGGCAGTATTAAATCTGCGCGTCTTGATGACATTGAAAAGCCTGAAACAACTGATTTTAACGGAGTTTTAACAGGACTTGTCGAACAATTAAACCAAAGTGTTAACGCTCCCGAGCAGTTGACGCAAGATGCTATGTTGGGCAAAGCCGATGTGCATGATGTTATGGCTGCGGTTGCAAAATCTGAAATTAACGTAAACATTGCGACAACGGTTGTCGGAAAAGTCGTACAAACGTATGAAAAAATCATGCAAATTCAGATATAGCCTTAACTATTAAGAAAATTAATAGTATAATTAATTGTGTAGTACTATCACCTGTTGTGTAAGCTATGGACTTCAAAAAAATACTGGAAAATAAGCCTCTTTTTTACGGGATTATCGCGGGAATCGTGATAGTCGTACTTTTGTTTTCCATAACTTTAACGGCAGTTATTTCCTCATCAAATAATAAAACGGGTACGTCAGCCGAGGTTGTAAAAGAAAAGGTTATAAAAGAACCTCTGGACTTATTTACAACGGATAACATCGGTCAAGCACTTGAAGTTCAGGCACTGCTTGCTCGTGAGGGTATTCACGCTCAAAGAAAAGTTGATGGTACAAAGTCCACCGTTTTTCTTCAAGAATACACTATGTCGCAGCGTGACAGGGCTTTGCTTGCAATAGTTAAATCAGGTTTAATTGATGAGCACACGGGCTTAGAGATTTTTGATAAGGGCGATTTTACATCTACGAAAGATGATAAAAAAATTCGTCTTGTGCGCGCAATTAACGGCGAACTTGCCCGTCTTATAAGGAAAATTCCTCCGATTGAAAACGCACAGGTGTTTATTTCAATTCCCGAGCAGACATTTTTTGCATCTCAACAAAAACCAATCACAGCAACCGTTCAAGTTACCGTGCCATCGGGTGAGCGTCTTGATAATATGAAAATAAAAGCTATTACAAATTTGCTTTTGGGCGCTGTTCAAGGACTTGAACCCAACAATATTTCTATAACCGATACTAACGGAACGGTATACAACAGTATAATAGGCGCATCCGATGATGCTTTATCAAAAATCGAAGAAAACGACAAATACATGCAATCAAAAGTTGCCTCACAGTTAGACAGGCTTGTGGGTAAAGGCAACTACGTAGTTACCGTTTCAACATTTTTAACTCAAGCTCCTGTTGAAAAAACAAGTATAATCTACGACCCGACAAGAAAAACTTCGGTAAATGAGCAAAACTTTACTGAAAAATTAGGCGATAATACAACAGATATCAATTCTGCAACAAATGCGGTAAGTACATATCTGCCTTTTGGTGTTCCAAACAGCGGTTCTAATTCTTCTCAAGACAGAAAATATGTCCGCCAAGCGCAAGAAACTCAATACGGGGTTACAAAAACTCAGGTTAATGAATATATGAAAGCAGGCGTAATTGAAGAAATATCAATTGCCGTTTCGCTTGAAGAGTCATCAATTCCTATGAGTATGACAATAACCGAGCTAAAAGAGCTTATAGCACACGCTGCAAGCCCTAAAGTAAACCCTGAAAATGTTTCTATAGCTTTTGTTGAGTCAAACAGTCCTATACTTGCACCTGACCAAGGGCCAAATCTTCCAAAACCTGAGGAGTCGGGAAATCCTTGGTGGGTGGTTGGTGCACTTTTATTGTGCGGTCTTGGTTTTGGTTTAAGACATATTATGCAAAAAGTTAAAAAAGAAGCCCAAAGACAGGAAGAAGAACTTGCGCTTTTAAGGAAAAAGGCTCAAGAACAAGAAAAGCAATTAAACGATGTAAACTTAAAAGCAGCTGAGCTTATACAAAAACAAGCTCAGATGGCGCAAAATCTTATAGAGCAGCAAAATCTTCACGCCGCTGCAATTGCTCAGGCTCAAGCGCAAGGTGCAGCAGCACCTCAAGCAGCGCCCGAGGCTGTTAGCAATAGCGATATAAAAGATACGCTTGATGAGCTCAGTATGGATTTTGGCGAGCTTGATGAAAATGAAGCGGCAGAAAAATTAAAAAATTGGATAGAAAGTAATTAAATCCTGATATACAATAAGGGGAGAGATGGCGGAACGTAAAATAGAAGGATTTGACCATAAGGCATTTGCAAAAAACCTCGCAGGGCAGGCAGGACAGGTCGTGCCTGATGATATTGGCGCGGAAGATAAAAAGTTTGTAGTCGATATAGTTTATAAGTTTTGTTTTTTATCGGGCGATGCTCTTATAAAGGATGAAACAATAAACCTTGATGCGGCTCAGGCGTCTTTAATCACTCAATTTATCGGCGAGTGGTCTTTTCATAAGTCAATTGACCTTATACGTTCAAAAATTGACCCTACATTAAGAGAAGGGATTTTGCAAAGGGTTGCTTTTACCGTTTTTGAAATAGCAAAACAAGCGGTTTTAAAAAGAATGCCTCAAGAGCAGATTATTCCTCTTGTAGAGCACCATGTTAATGTGTGTTTTAAACAGGCGCTTGATGATTTAAAGAAAAAAGGTGTGCTTGACGATAAGGCAGAACAAAACGCCCTAAGTCAGTCAAACATTGACGCTATGGCTCAATCTCAAGCTCAAGAAGAGGCAATAGGCGCTGATATGAGTGATAATAAAATTCTAAAGCTTGCCTCTTTAGCCCTGCTTATAAGGAATTTTCCCGAAAGTAAGATTAAAAATATTTTATCTAAATTTAATCAGCCTGAAAGAGAAGTGCTGCTGCAGTATCTTTCTATGAAAGATTTAGAGACAAAAATAGATACAAAGATTACACAAAGGTGTCTGAGTGAAATAAAGCAGGCACTACCGGAGCCTCAGAGTATGTCGATTGAAAGAATACAGCGCAAAATATGTAAAATTGTAAAAAATTCGGACAAAGAGGAAATTTCTAATATCATTAAAGATGAGCGTCCTCAAATACGCGAGTTTGTACTTTTGGGAGCGCAGTCTGACACAACAATACCTCTAAGGGTTGCAAATGTTATCTGTAAGTATCTGGAAGAAAAGACTCTATGATAATTAAAAAAAGACTAAAGAGCACTGATAACCAATCTAAAGTTGCAAAGCAGCAGATTTTAGAAGCCCCCGTGGGGGAAGTTTTACCTGAGAAAACTCCCGTTGTTGAAGTAAAAGAAAAACAAAAAACAGAACAAGACACCCTAAAAGAATTTGAAAAAATTGATATTTCAGAAATTGAATTTAAAGAAAGAATAGAAAGAAGACGAGGGGACAGAAGAAGGGGTTATAGAAGAATAGATGAAAGAGCCCTTGTATCCCGTGCTCAGGAAGAGGCGCGCTCAATCAGGGAACTTGCCGCAAAAGAAGGCTACAAAAACGGCCTTGAGGGAGCTCAAAAAGAAATTGACAAGCTAAAAGCGGCACTTGAGGATTTTTTGTCTTCAAGGTATGAAATTTATGATGAACTTTTGCCTCATATACTTGAAATTTCACTTGAAGTTGCAAAAAAAATCATTAAAAAAGAAGTGGAATTATCGGATGATGTGTTGAAAAATATAATTAACGAAGTGCTTGGCGAACTTACAAGTACTGATGAGAAAATCACAATAAGAGTTGCACCTGATGATGTTGACTTTGCGCGTGCGTCTTTGCCTGAGATAGTTGAAACTAACAGGCTTGATGCCAAGGTTGTTATAGTTGCGGATGAAACAGTTGAAAAGGGCAGCTGTGTGGTGGTTTCAAACAATGGTGTAGTTGATGCGAATTTTTCAACGCAGCTGCAGATAATCCAAAACGCCTTTGGTATCTACAAAGGAGGTCAATAACAAACTAAAGGATGGCACAACCAAACGCACAATCAAATCCTATAAGTGAAATTTTTCTTGCAATATTTGTAATCGTTTTGATTTTGATATTGCTCATTGAGATGCCAAACTGGGTCATAAACTTTTCCATAAGTTTAAATATTACTCTGGGTATTGTGCTTTTGATGATTTCACTTTATGTGCAAAAACCTCTTGAGTTGGCGGCGTTTCCATCTATCATCCTTATAGGTACAATGTTTCGTTTGGTTTTATCCATTGCCTCAACCCGTTTAATTTTGGCAAAAGGGGACGCAGGAGAAGTAATCCACGCGTTCGGCTCTTTTGTAACGGGCGGAAATATGGTCGTCGGCGGTGTTATATTCCTTATCATAACCGTTGTACAGTTTATGGTAATTACCAAGGGTGCAGAACGTATAGCAGAGGTTGCAGCCCGTTTTGCACTGGACGCTATGCCCGGTAAACAAATGACAATTGACGCGGATTTTAACGCAGGACTTATATCACCTGAAGAAGCGGTTAAGCGCCGTGAGGATTTACAAAGAGAATCATCCTTGTTTGGTTCAATGGATGGTGCTATGAAGTTTGTAAAAGGTGATACTATAGCGGGTATCATTATTGTTGTTATAAACATCGTAGGCGGTTTGATTATCGGTATTTTAATGAATGGAATGCCCGCAGCAGATGCTGTTTCAAAATATACTATCTTAACAATAGGTGACGGTTTGGCATCTCAAGTGCCCTCGCTTTTGATGTCAATTTCAGCCGGTATAGTTATGACTCGATCAACTGCAACGGGCTCGTCTTTGGGTATAGATTTATCAAGTCAGATTTTATCAAAACCGCAGAGTTTGTTTTTTGCTTGCGGATTTTTGCTCTTAATTGCAGTTACAAGCCCTGTAACAGGTCTGCCTTGGCTGCCGTTTTTAATGTTTACGATTATAATAGCGCTTGCAGGTTTTTCTGTCCTTGTTAATGCTGATGTTCAGGCGCAGCTTGGACAGTTGGATGCGGTTAAGCAGAACATGCAAGACCTTGTTAACCCGAATAAAATGTATGAGAGATTGGGTGTTGACGTATTGAGTCTGCAAGTGGGTTCGGGACTTCTTATAATAGCCGACCCTGACCAAGACGGTCAGCTCTTGGCAAAAATTGCCGCATTAAGGCAAAGAGTAACGGATGAATTGGGCTATATTATACCAAACATAAGGATTATGGACTCATCAGCCATAGCGGATAACGAGTATTTGATTTCTATTCGCTCGAATACTGTTGCTACAGGCATGGTGTACCCCGGTAAATATATGGTAATTGCCGACCAGTGGGAGGCTCTGGGCAAAAAATTGCCTGAAAACGCTATTGTAAGTGTTGACCCGACATATCAGTCGCAGGCTTACTGGCTTGACCCGCAGTTTATTGATAAGCGAGATAATATAACAGCGGTTGACTCTGTTGATGTTATAGTGACGCACTTGCAAGATTGTGTCCGTAAGTATGTAGATGAAGTTATGACAAAAACCGATGTCTTAAAACTTATGGAACTTGTAAAATCGCAAGACCCGACGCTTGTTAACGACCTTGTACCTACGATTATCTCAACAAGTGATTTAAGAAAGATATTTGTAAATCTTATCCGCGAGAAAGTATCAATTAAAGACATTATCTTTATATTTGAGCGCTTGTGCGACTATGCAAGATTTTCAAAAGAGCCTGATATCTTATCTGAGCGTTTGCGTGCGGCATTAGGTCGTCAGATTTGTCTTGCGCATTGCAATAAAGAAAAAGTTCTCTATGCCCTGACGCTATCGAGCGAATGGGAAAAGACACTTGATGACAGTTGTCAAAGGACTGAGCTTGGAACAATGTTTTTGCTCAATCCTATGCAGGTTCAAGAGCTTATTGAATCGACTGCAAATACTCTTATGCGCGCTCATCAGGCAGTGGGCACTCAGCCTGTAATCCTCTGCTCACCAAGAATACGTCTGCCCCTGTATCAAATGCTTGAGCGTCATATACCGACTATTGTCGTTATATCATATTCTGAGCTTATAACCGATATAAGGGTTGAGGCTATAGATACAATAGGCGAAAGTTCTTATGCGTAATTAGTTAAGAATATTTTTTAAAAAGCTTTTCCTATGGTACTTTGTAATGCCGTATTTTTTAATGGCTTCAATGTGCTCTTTGCTTAAATAGCCTTTGTTTTTCTCCCAATGATAATTAGGGTATTGAATGGAGATTTTTTTCATAAATTCATCCCTCTCAACTTTGGCTAAAATGCTTGCTGCAGCTATTGAGGCGGATTTTGAATCCCCTTTTATAATGTTTTTTTGAGGGATTTTTATGTCTTTTACTTTTCTGTTGCCATCAACAAGTACAACGGGGCTTTGTGCTTTAATTTTGTCTAAAACCTCTTCAATACACAGTTTCATAGCTAAAAGCGAAGAGTTTAGAATATTTATTTTCTCAATTGTTTCAACATCGACTGATTTAACGCAAAACACTGAGTTCTCGCGGATTATGGGGTAGAGCTCAAGGCGGGTTTTTTCGCTTAGTTTTTTTGAGTCGTTTAATTTTGCGAGTTCTTTTTCAATACCATTGTCCAAAAAACAAACGCACGCTGCCCAAACGCCGCCTGCGGCAGGGCCTCTGCCCGCTTCGTCAGTGCCTAAGATATGAGTATATGTATCAAGCTCAAACCCCAGAGGAGTTTTTTGAGCTTGCTTAAAATCTTCATCAAAATCAAACAGGTTGTTATTCAAGGGGTTTTTCAAGAGTGATTTTTCCAATTTTCCCCTCTCTGAAGTTTGTTAAAATAAACTGAGCCGTGCGCGTAACATCGGGTTGTGCGCCTTTTACAATCCAGTTTCTTGCAAGGGCAATATTTTCTATTGTAATATCAGCTTCAGGCTGCAATTTGTAATAATTTCTTAAAATATCCTCATAACCCATTTCAACGATTAATTTTAAAAGCTCAGATGCAACATACTCGTTTTCATAGGCATTTTCGCCTATTGAATTAACACAGGCAAGCTTGAGTGCGCGTTTTTGGTCTTCTTGTGTGGTGGGCATTATCCCCGGAGTATCAAGAAGTTCTACTTTTCTGTTTATTCTAACCCACTGCTGCTGGCGTGTGACACCTGCTTTTGCGCCTGTTTTTGCCTTGCCTTTTCTAATAAGTCTGTTAATTGTGCTTGATTTACCTACATTTGGCATGCCGATAACCATAGAGCGGGCAGCGCGAGGCAGGAGACCTTTTTTTAGGAGTTCAAGCATAATAGGGTTAGTTATTTCAACTATTTTATCAATAATCTTGTTTATGTCTTTTTGATTATTCAAGTCTGTAATAATAACCGGAGCACAGGTTTTTTCTTCTATTTTTTGCGCCCAGATTTTATTGTATTTCTCATCAGACAAATCTGCCTTATTCAAAAGAATAAGGCGTGATTTGTTTCCTATTAAATTTTCTAAATTTTTATAAGAGCTCGAATCAGGAATTCTTGCGTCAAGAACTTCTACAACAACATCAACCAGATTTAACTTCTCTTTTAAGTCACGTTGGGCTTTTGCAATATGCCCCGGAAACCAGTGGATGTGTGCCATAGCAGAGCTCTGATTAACGACGATCCATCTTTTCTCTGATACGAGTAGCTTTACCTGAGCGTTCTCTTAAGTAGTAAAGTTTAGAGCGTCTTACGTCACCTTTTCTCAGTACTTGAATTTTTTCAATTCTGGGTGAGTAGATAGCAAAAACTCTTTCTACGCCAACGCCTTGGAAGATTTTTCTTACAGTAATTGTTTTGTTAATGCCTGAACCGTGTTTTTTAATAACAGTACCTTCAAAAGCCTGTGTTCTTTCTTTGTTACCTTCAATGATACGTACAAAAACTTTTACTGTATCACCGGGGTTAGTTTCGGGCATTTCTCTTTGAGTATATTCTTTTTCCAGTTCTTGAATAATCGGATTCATTTTACACCTTTTCTGACTTATATGTTCTATGCAAAAACGATAATAACTAAAACAAAGTTAATATTCAAGCCCCTTGTAAGCTTTGTGGCGTATTTTGTAAATATTTGTTAAAAATTTCCTCACATGTGCCATTTTATCGGATAATTCAGCTATCGGAGCGCAGATGAAAAAACAACTTATTTATTCGTTTTTGGTTTTACTTTTATGTTTTTGTTTTGTATTTTTCTATAATGCAAAGCATGAAAAAACATATACGCTCCTTGACATTGATAGCGAAAATCACCTCTGTATCGACCTAAATTCCGATAATATCTGCTCAAATGACGAGTATTTCGGGCTAAAACACATTGTTTTTAATAAAAATGAACAAAAAACATTTAAGGGCGCAAATGATTATCTTAAAACTTTAAAAAATAAAAAAGTCACCCTTGGCAAGTACTCTCTTTTAACTCAAAAATATGCAAAAATCTACCTTGATAATAAAGATATCGGGCTGTATCTTTTAAGCCAAGAGCTCGCAGAGCCCTATTTAAAGGATTTACCCGTAGATTATATTTTTGCATCGAAAAAAGATTTCTCAAAAGTTAAAATAAAAAATCATTTTATTTACCCTAAAAAAGAAAAAGAAATAATTGAGTTGCCTTATCCTAACGGTGTTTTTGGTTCAATAGAGTTGTATCTTATTGACCCCAATAAATACTCTCGCCCTTCAAAAAGAGTAAGAACAAACGCAGCTCAAGCACTTATAAAAAATATAAACAATGCAAAATATACAATTGACGCTGCTATATACGGTATTGAATCTCAAGATGAAATTATAAAAGCACTCATTAACGCTAAAAAAAGAGGTGTCAGGGTAAGGTTTGTCTTGGATAATGACCCTCAAAAAGGTGATATGTATTCTGACAGTAAGATTTTAAGGGAAAATTTTTCGTACAGAAATGATGACTCTTTCTACATTATGCACAATAAGTTTTTTATTTTTGACGGTCAAAAAGTTGCAACTTATACCATGAATTTATCTCAATCGGGAAGCGGCGGCTACGATTCAAATACGGGTGTGGTAATTAATTCAAGAGCTATAGCGCAAGTTTTTCTAAAAGAATTTGAGCAGATGTTTAGCGGAAATTTTCACACAAATAAAACCAAAAACGAGCTTGTTAACTATCCGCTTGGAGCTGATACCATTGTGAGTGTTTATTTTTCCCCTGCGTCAGATATTTTATCGCCAATTTTAGATGAGATAAAAAAATCCAGAAAAGAAATCCTTATAAGCGCGTTTTACCTTACTCACAGGGATATTATATCAGAGCTTATAAACGCAAAGAAAAGAGGGGTAAATGTCATTGTAACAATTGATGCGCTTGCTTCTTATAACTTTAAAGAGAGAATTAACAACCTTAGAGAAAATTCCATTAAAGTAAAAGTTGAAAACTGGGGCGGTAAAAATCACCAGAAAAATATGCTCATTGACACTTGTACTTTTATAAGCGGAAGTGCAAATTTTTCTAAAAATGCAGTTTTAAATAACGATGAAAACACTCTTATAATAAAGAACTGCTCTCTTGGTAAGGTTTATCGGGCTTATTATTTCAGGCTTTACAATTCAATTGATGAAAAATACCTTAATCGCTATGTGCGCGCAGAGAGCTTTGAGTCCAAAAACTCCTGCTATGATGGCATAGATAATAACTTTGACGGTAAAATTGACTCATTTGATGCGGCGTGCAAAAGTAAAAAAAATGTTCATAATTTGCACTAAGGCGCATTTTTGTTTAAAATATTATTAAATTAACAGATTTGGGATGAAGAGTTTAGGAGCTATGGAATTTTTTAGAAAGCACAGAAAAGTCATAATTTTAATACTCACCGTGATGTTTGCCACTTGGATGATAGGTGCCACGGTTTTAATTCCTGTTTTGTTTAACTAAGTAAAATATGCATAATTTTTCTAAGAAAATTTTATCTTTGACAATTGTCTGCACAATGATTTTTTGTTGTGCAACGCCTGTTTTCGCTCAACAGAGTGCTGCAAATAAAGCAAAACAAGTGGAGCAAAAACGTGCGGTTGCAAAACAACAGATACACAAACTAAAACTTCTTGAAAAAATTGAAACAAATAAACTTTATAAAAACCAGAAGAACCTTGAGCGCACCGAACAAACGCTTAATGAAAACAAAATGCAGTACAAAAACGCACAAGAAGAGCTTTTGACACTTGAGAGAAAATTAGAAAGACTTACATACGACTACAGGGCACTTCAAAATGCTACAAATAAAAGAATTGTGCAGATATTTAAAACGAAAAGAAAAAACTATGTTGAGTTTTTGCTCTCGTCAAACGATGTAAATAACTTTCTAGACAGGCTTTATTTTGAAAATATCGTAATGAAACAGGATAAAGATAATATCCGCTACATGCAGCAGCAAACAAGAAGAATAGTCGAAGTAAAAAGACAAATTGAAATGCAGAAAAGATATCTTGCAAGTTCAATAAAGTCAATAGACAGAGAACAAAAGAACATTCAAGACGCCATAAGTCAGAATGAAAAAATGATATATAAGCTAAAAACAGACAGAGCTACCTGGGAAAAAGCTGAAAGAGATTTAGCCCGTCAAAGTAGAGCTATTGCAGATATGATTAACAAAGAAACCGTAAGGTCAGAAAAAAGCCAGCAAAAAATCACTGTTTCAGGCGGCTTTATAAGACCTGTAGGGGGCCCTGTTACATCTCCTTACGGCTGGAGAATTCACCCTATATTTAAAAGAAAAATTTATCATTCGGGTGTTGATCTTGGCATGCCAATGAACGCTCCTGTTAAAGCGGCAAACGCGGGTAAGGTTATTTTTGTAGGCTGGTATGGCGGATACGGTAAGGTTGTAATTATTGACCACGGCCGAATTAATGGTGTACCCACAACAACACTTTATGCTCACTTAAATAGCTACAGGGTAGCAGTAGGTTCTAGTGTTGCTAAAGGTCAGGTTATAGCAAATGTTGGTACGACCGGTTATTCAACAGGGCCGCACTTGCACTTTGAAGTTCGTCAAAACGGTCAACCAACTAATCCTTTTAATTTTATTCCAAGATAATAAGTTTTTTGCATGGTGTCAAAAAAACATTTTTGCGATAAAATGTCTTTGGTCAGTTTTATGGAGAAAGATTTTTTTAGCGTGCAGGTTATAAAAAGGCTCATACTGGCACTTTTTGTTTTTATGACATTTAATTTTTTAAATGCCTCCCATGCCTATGAGGTTATAAACGCTCCTACAATTGATCCCAATAAAGTTCAAGAAAATATCATAAAAGAAGATAAGACTGATATTAACTTCGGCGGTATGAAAATGAAAGACAGCTACGAGGGCCCGCCCCTTGAAGTGCCGAATTTAATTGATGTCATAAAAGAAAAAAAGCAGCAAAAGCAAGATGCGACTGAACAAAAATCGGATTCTCAAGTTGAAAAGAAACAAAGCGCTACTTTGGATTCTGATTTTATGGAGTATTTTGAGGACAGAAATGAAATTGAGGCCAGAGGGCATGTAGTTATTAAAACATACCCTGATAACACGGTTTTAACTGCCGATAAAGCAATTTTTAATAAAAATACAAATGTTATAAGGCTATTTGACAATGTTGTCTTGGATAAAAACGGCACAACCCTAAAGGGCGATTTTATGAGCATAGATTTAAACGAAGAAAATGTGCTTATGAATGAGCCTATCGGTACTATGGGCATTATGACAATAAGAGCTCAAGAGGGCTATGCTTATGCTAATGAAATTCAGATGATAAACGGGGACGCCAAAATGGCAAAAGACATTGATGTGCTTTTGCAAACAAAAGGTTTTGGCTATTTGGATGAAACACTTGTTTTAAAGGACTTGGCTACTCCGGAGTTAAAGAAAAAAAGAAGTGAGCCTCTTAGGATAAAAACAAAAGAGATAATTATAGAAAGCAAAAAAGAGCACGATACCATAACTCTAAAAGATGCTGAGATTTACTATAAAAAATTTAAAGTTGCAAAAGTCGGCAGCGCTGAGCTTTTAACGGATAAAAACCAGACATTTGTAGAGTCAAACCTCCCTGAAGCAGGTATGTTCAGAGGCTTTGGTACATATGTAGGCTGGGGTTACACTACAGAAGTTCCTTTTGGCGGAACGCTAAAAGTTATGCCTGCTCTTGTTTATGACTCAGGTCTTGGTGTTGGTGTTATCGGAAGATATATGTCAAAAAGAAATTTGTTAGAGGCAGGTTACGCTACATCAAGCGAGAATTTAATAGTCCATGGCAGATATAGGTTCAACGATAATTTATATATAGATTATGGCCGTCATGCATATTTTGACGAGTGGTTCTTTGGAAGAAGACAGCCCGGATACATTGCTCAGTTGGTTCATGATAAACAATATTTGGTGAAAGATTTAGACGCGACATTCAGACAAAGATGGTCTGCAGGTTATGTAACCGACTACAATGAAAAAGAGAGTCTTAGCAGAAACGGTACTATGCGTTTAAGGTGGCAGGGCGAATTATACAAAACTTTCTTTGAAAAAAGAAATGAAGAACAGGATATGTATATAAGAACTCTTGCCTATACCCAGGCAGCTGCTACATTGTACGGCACAGGTGATACCGTCGGAGTTGTAAGGTTTGGCCCTATGATACAAACACGTGTTAAAAACTGGGGTTCTCGTATAATGTATGGTATGGCAGGTGTTCATGGCAGAAGCCCTCTGTATTTTGATGAGTATATTTACGGTAAACAATATATTACAATTGATGAGAACATAAGGCTTGGTAAGTATTTAGCAGTCGGTTATCAGGGAACGATTTCTATTTTAAGAGATAACCCTGATAAAGAGCTTTTGACCGAAAATAAATTCTACGTTGTAGCCGGCCCTGAGGATGTTAAACTTGCGTTTTCGTACGATACATACAGAGAAAGAGCAATTTTTGACGTACTTTTCTTAGTCGGTAAAGACACGGCAAAATTAAAATATGATAAACTGACCATTAAAAACCCTGATAAAGCGGGTAAAAAGACAAGCAATTTTGAAAACTTGAAATACTACAAGGTAAAAGTTCCTGAAAATATTTAATCTTTCAGATATTCCTCAAATTTTTTATCTACATCAAAGTAATACCCGCATCCGTCAAGCGTTGTGCCACCCATTTGTATAAAATCGGGGTTAATAGAGGGGTAGTCTCTGCAAAAAAGCGAGCGGAAAAAATACCTTCCGCATCTGCCATCATCCCTTAAAACCCTGCATTTAAAAAGCAGTGCGCCATATTGGGGGGAGTCTTTTTCAACATCATCTGCTACACCGTTTATCACAAAATTTTTTATCGCGCGGTTTTGTTTTTGCAGTTTTATAAAATCTTCTTCTGTTTTTATGTATCCGTTTTCATCTGATAGTAAAATAGTCGAGCAACATTTGCCGCATTTTTTACACTTGCCTTTAACAACGTATCTTGAAGAGAACATTTTATTTTTAATGTATTGAATAATATCTTGTATAAAGTTTTTAATTTGCATAGACTCTAAATATTCCTGTTGCTATGGGTTTATTAAGGTTTATCATCTCAAAAGCCTGCAGCACAAAAATCCCTTCTTCTCTTATTACAAAATAGTCACTGTAGTATTTTTCGCCTTTTGTTCTTATTGTTTGGTTTCTGTAGTTAGAATATCCCCAAAATTCTGATTTCACATCTTTTTTAGTTAAAGAAATTCTTATCATATCATCTCTGAAACCTTTAGGAGAAATTATTGCAAAATACACCCTTTGTCCTTGTTTAAAGTTGTTTTCAAGCTGGTTTTTATTTAGACCCTCTTTTGGATTTTGCGTGCTAAAAACTATAAAAGGTTCATCCGAGCAGCCGCTAAGCAGGAGGATTTGTGCAACAAGCACAAAGATAAAAAAGAGCCTTGAAATTATTTTTTTCATTTTACAAGTTCTTTATAGAGTTCATCTACTTTTTGTTCTGCCTTTTCTTTGGAATCTTCATCAGGCGCGTATTCGCAGTATTTTTCGTAGTTAAAAATAGCGTCCTTTGGTTTTTTCAGCTCTTCATAACAAGAGCCAAGACCCCAGTAGGCGTAAGCAAAATTTTCTTTTAGTTCAATTGCTTTTGAAAAATTGGCTACAGCCTCGTCGTAGTGCTCGTTTTCGTAGTTAATAAGCCCGATGTTAAAATAAGCATTCTCATTGAGCGGGTTAATATCAAGAGTTTTTGTATAATATTCAAGCGCTTTATCGTTGTTTGATTGGTATTTGTAAGCATTACCTATTTTAATTGCAACCGAATCATCATCGGGATTTATTGAAAGAGCTTTTTCAAACTGCTCTATTGCTTTGTTAAACTCTTTTTGTTTAAGGTAATTATCGCCCGATAAAACATAGGCGTCAAAGTATTTATCATCAAGCTCAATTGCTTTTGAAAAAGCGCTCTGTGCCTGCTCTAAATCGTTCATATGCTCAAGTGTCTCGCCGTAGCTTGTGAAAAGATTAGGATTTTCGGGCTCAATTTGTATTGCCCTTTCAAAGTTTTCAACCGCAAGTTCTTTTACACCCATATTCTCATATGTTTTTGCAAGTCCTTCATAAGCACCCGTGTTATCGGGGTTAATGGCAAGAGCCTTAGCGTAAGTTTCTTTTGCGTTTTTAAAATCTTTTTTAGAGTTGTAATAATTAGCCCAAGCTATGTAGTTTGACGCTTGCGCCTCTTGAATAGCTGAGTATTCAAGGTTGTATTTACTAAGGTTTTCAACAGGTTCTTTTAAAAGGTTGGAGTAAATAACCTGAGCGTTTTTAAATTCTTTTGCACCCTGTAGAGCAAGTGCTTTATTGAAAAGTGTTTGCAGATTGCCTTTGTTTCTTGCAAGTATTTGGTCATAAACTATGATAGCTTTGTCATAGTCTTTGTTTTCAAAGTAGCTTTTTGCAAGTTCGCTTTTTATATCGTAGTTTGTACTGTCAAGCTTAACGCCTTTTTGCAAAACGGCGATAGCGTCTTTTGGTTTTTGGGTGTTTTTGTATAAAATACCAAGATTTAAGTATGCATTTGTATCATTGGGGTATTTTTTCAGATAGTCATTGTAGGCAACTATAGCCTCGTCGTATTTGCCCATTTTGGTTAAAAGTGCTGCGTAGTCAAACTTTAGCGAGTATAAATTCGGCTCAAGTTCAAAAGCCTTTTTAAAGTTTAAATAAGCACTTTCGTTTTCTCCAAGATAAGATTGAACAACTGCAAGGTTGCCAAATGAAGCGTAATCCGTGGAGTTGACTTTTACTGCCTTATCAAACGCCTCTTTTGCCTCTTTGTATCTTTTATCCCTTAAAAGCGCAAGTCCGTAGCTTCCCCAGTCGCTAAAGCCCGAGGAGTTTGATTTTATTGAATCTTCAAAGGTTTCTATAGCGTTTTTGTAGTCTTTAGAATCAAGATAACAAGTTGCAAGGTTTGTGATAGCTTGTGTGTTATCGGGATATTGAGTTAAAAATATTTTATAGTCTTTAATAGCATTAGGATAGTCTTTTAAGATATATTCAACATTTGCGATGTTTAGGTAGTTGTATTTGTAATCAGGCATGATGGAAAGCGCCTCTTTATAAGCATTAAGAGCGTTTTCGTAGTCATTTTTTTGTTCCAAAAGATTGCCGATACTTATGTATAAAAACCCGTCATCAGGCTTTATTCTAAGTGTTTTTTGGTATATTTCAAGCGCCTTATCGTATTGACCGATTTGAGAATACAACCCTGCAAGTTTGGTGTTTAGGGTAATATCATCGGGTGAAGTTGCAAGAGCTTTTTCCATAAGGTCTATAGCGTCTTTGAACCTGTTTTGAGATTCAAATTTTTGAGCGCTTTTATAGAGCTTAATTGACTCTTTGCTCATTGCGGCAGACGCCTCAATATTAAGGTTGCCATATAGTGTAAATGCCAGAATAATTGATAATGCCGTAGTTTTTACTAATTTATTTTCCATAGGATTATTATCTTATGTTTTTGTGCAAAAATCAACTGACTTACAATATCATTGCAAGTATCATAAGAATAAGCGTACCTATTTGAAGCCCTGTAGAGGTGAATTTTTGGGCTTTATTCATATCGTAGTATTTTGCTGTTTTTTTAGCGCTTGCAGCAGCTTGAAGTCTTTGCATGCGAACTACATCATCATCAGAAGAAAAATCTCTCTGGAATATTTTTCTCTCAAGTCTGTTGAGCCTTAGCCCCGTTGGGTCTTGAGAAAATGTTTTGCCAAATAATGACTGTTCAAGCCCTGAGATTTGTATGTTAATATCTGAACCATAACCGTCGTAAGATTGTTCGTATTGAGGTATATCGCCCCTTGAATAAACGGTTTTTGGTGTGGTATCTATATTTAAGTAGCCTTTTAATTTATCCGTACGTGAGGCCAAATCGCCGTCTTGTGCTGCGCCAAAAATCTTTTTCTCAAGTCTTTCGATACGTTTGTATATGTTTTCTTTGTCATAAACCTGTGAGAATAGTTTCATTTCAAGCTGGTCAATTTGAGGATACGAAATACCATCCATTTCTTCGCTTAAAAGCTCTCCTGCGCTGCTTTGCGCTTCTTTTTGAGATTCTATGCCAAGAGCCTTATTTATTTTTTCTATTCTCTTTTCAATAGTTTCTTTGTCATTTGTTTGGCCAAAAACACTCTGCTCAATTCTTCCTATACGCTCGGTGTCTGTTTGTGAGCCGTATTCAAACCCCCAGAGCTCTTGTTCTATCTTACCTAAGTGCGTGGCAAGAGTAACAGGCGAGGCGGCATATGCGCATATGGGGTTTATGAGCATAAGTATTAGTGCCGTTATTATTATATTGCCTGTAATTTTTTTCATATTTTGATTATATCAACTTTAACTTTAAAAATTATAGTCGTTTACTACTAAAGTTAAAATTGCCTCAAAGTTTATATGACTTAGACTTTTGTCTGAGCATATTTTAGAGTAATTTCATTTGTTAAATCGCACAGTGTTTTGCGGTAGTTTTCACACTGCTCTTTTGTTTTTGCTTCAAATCTTAAAGTAAAAACAGGTTCTGTGTTACTTTGTCTGATGAGGGCAAAACCGTCTTCAAAGATAATCCTTAGGCCGTCAATTGTAATAATATCTTTTATTTTTGAATTGAAAAGTTCATCCGATATTCTGCCTTTCAGTTCTTCAAGGACGGGTTTTTTAAATTCGTTAGGGCATTTTAGTCTTTCTTCGTTTGAAAGGTAAACTTCATCAAAGGGTTTGATTAATTCTTGTAAGTCAAAACTCGGTTTTAGTTTTTTGTTTTTTGCAACGATTTCAATCAATCTGCAGCCGGCATAAATAGCGTCATCATAGCCAAAATACCTGTCTTTAAAGAACACATGTCCGCTCATTTCTCCTGCTAAGAGCGCTCCTGTTTCTTTCATTTTGGACTTAATGTAGCCATGGCCTGTTTTGTGCATTATAGCTATACCGCCTTGAGCATTAATTGTATCGTAGAGTACTTGCGAGCATTTAACCTCGCTTACAACTGTGGGTGATTCGCCGTGTGCTTTTAGTTCTTTTATTAAATCAAGGGCATAGATTAAAAGCAGCTTGTCGCCTGAAATAGTTTTGCCTTTTGAGCTTACCACGCCTATTCTGTCTGAATCGCCGTCAAAGGCTATGCCAAAGTCGGCTTTGTTTTCTACTACAGCTTTTTTAATAGCATCAAGGGTTTTTTCATCTGACGGGTTAGGGTGGTGGTTTGGGAAGTTTCCGTCAGGTTCTGAGAATAATTCAACCACCTCACAGCCAAGCTCACGATACAGTTGTGGTGCTACAAGCCCGCCTGTAGCGTTTGCGGAGTCTACGACAATTTTAATGTCGTTTCCTATTTTGTCAAACATATCGGATATTTTATCTGTGTAGTTTGAGATAATATCGTATTTTTTAACAAAACCGCACCTGAATGTTCTGTATTTATCTGCTTTAGCATCTTCATAGGCTTTTTGAGTGTGTTCTTTTACTTCTTTAATCTGTTCTTCACTTAAAGAGGCTTTGTTAAATGTCATTTTAAGCCCGTTATATTCGCTCGGGTTATGCGATGCCGTTATAATAAGCGCGCCGTTTACGCTTTTTCCTTCTGTTATTTCAGTATCTATTTTTGCAAATTCACTAAAGTAGCCAAGGGGAGTCGGCGCAAGACCTAAGTCTAAAACATTTACTCCTGCTGCGCAAAGTCCTTGTATCAGGGCGTCTTTAAGCTCTTTTGAGTGCAGCCTTGCATCCATACATACACTAACTAAAATCTCATCAACCGGCTTTTTTGTGCCGTTTAGCTTTGTAAGCTGCTCTTGCATCCAGCTTATGTAACCTTTTGCAACATAAAAGTAAAGTTCGGAGTTTACTTCTGACGGGAAAATTCCTCTTATGTCATTTTTGCCGAAAGCTTTTGTGTTTAGTGTATCTTGCATTAAAGTGCTCCTGTTTATTAATTATCCCCTTTAGAAATTATTATAGTACAAATTTTTTCTTGTGGCATTTTCTCAATAATATTGTATAATTAGGATTATGGAAGATGAAATAAAACTAACGCATGACCAGTACTTAAATCTGGTTAAATTATCGGGAATTGATGTAAACCCTGAAATAGAGGCCAATGAAACAGTGTCAAGAGCGCTGATTGCTCTTGAGAGGAAGCTAAACTTTTTTAACTATCCGTTAAGCTTTTTTACAGCAGAGAACATAAATGTTCTTATAGTTGATGATATGGAGCTTTCTATATATCAACTTACTTCTATGCTTAAAAAAATCGGTATAAATGTTTATGTCGCAAGAAATAAGGAAGAAGCACTAACTGAGCTTAAAAAGAAAAAAATAGACTATCTTATAATTGACCTTTTCTTGCCCGATGCAAAAGACGGTTTTGAACTTATAAGTGAGGCAAACAAGATTAAAGCCGAAGAAGAAAAAGACTTTAAGCTTATTGTAATATCAGGTACTGATGATACTAAGATGATTCAAGAGTGCTACAAGTATGGTGTTGATGAGTTTATACCGAAACAGCCCCAGTGGCATGAGGGTATTTTGAAGTTTATTTCAAACTCTACAAATAAGGTAATAAATGAAGAGTTTCACAAATACTACATTAATGACAATATTTGTGTAATGACGATTTATAAAATTAACAACGAAAAATACCTTGATAAGATTTTAAAAGAAGCAAATACAAATGTCTTAACAGGTAAACCTAACATTATTTTTAACTTGGAGCATATAAAAATATTCTCTGACAGGTATGCAAGTATTTTTGCAGATGTTTATAAGACAACTTCTCAAAAAGATGGCCTGTTCATACTTGTAAAACCTTGTGAAGATGTTAAAAAAGCCCTTAACTATGTATTTTTAAACAATATAATTCATGTTTTTGACACAATTGAAGAAGCGGTTGAATTTATAGACTTAAACGAATTTATGAAGTAGTTACTCGTCGGCTTTTTTAATGTTTGCAATATCAGGGTCAAGAAGCCTTTTGCCTATTTCTTCAAAATTGATTTGCAAAAGTGAACGATTAGCATAGTTTATTACTTTTACCACTTCACCTTTGCCGTATTTGTCATGCTCAATTTTATCACCCGTATTAAAAGTCTCTTTTTCCTTTACCTCTGTTTTGTTTTTAAAAATAGGTAATTCGCTGCCATTTTTAGTATCTATATGTTCTTTAATTTTTTCTAAATCTATAACTACATTATCATCAATTACAAGAGCGGATGAGTCGTTTTTTTGCTCTTGCGGGTGTTCTTCTTTTTCATCCTCTTCATCAATTACCTGATTAAAAGCATTTTCTACCGACTGCTGAGCAAGTTCTTCAAGAGAAAATGTATCTTCTTGAGTTTCTTCTTCTGCTGTTTCTTCCTGAGTTTCTTTAAATATATTTTGGAAATTTTTGTCTGAGAGCTCTTCTTCTTTGTCCTCAATTTCTTCTTCAGATGAGTCTTTTGTGTCTATGAGCACTTCCTCTTGTGTGTTTATATTATCTTTTTTAGGTTCAGTTTCAACATAGGGCTCTTGCTCGATTATTTCTTCTTCGGTTGTTTTTTGAATTTCTTCTTCGGGTTCTTCCGTTTCAATTATAAGGTCTTGCTCCAAGACGGGTTCTTGTTCACTGATTTCTTCAAGCTGTATTTCTTGTTCGGGTTGTTCTTCCTCAATTACAACATTTTCGGGCTCATTTTCTTCTTGAACCTCGTTGTCAGATGCTTCCGGATCCTCTTGAATTTCTTCAACATGTTCTTCTGCAATTATTTCTTCTTCTTGAGGTGTTTTAATCTCATCTAAAGCTTCACTTGTTTCTTGAGGGGAAATTTCTTCTTCGTAATGCCCTATAGCATCACTTTCTTCAGGCTTTTTTACGGGAGTTTTTTCTTCCTCCTCGATTGCCTTTTCGTTGACAGGCTCTTCAAATTGACCGAAAAACTCAAGCTCTTCTTCGGTTAAGACATTATCTTCGCCTTGTTGTTCAACTTCTTCCTTATGCGCCGCTCTAAATTTTTCTTTTAAAGCATTACCTGTTTTGATGCCTGAATCAGACAATTTAAGCCTTGTTTTTTTAAGAGCTTTGGGCGCATTTCCCACATTACTTTCAAAACGGTCATTTTTTATTGTGAAAATAAAGTTTTCAGTGTCTTCGCCAAATAAAATGCACTCATCTTTGTTTATGGACATAAGTTCAAAACTTGCCGCGCCAAAGTCGCGTTTGGGGTTGAGTGTTGGCAAAAGTACATAGTTTTGTGCGCGCTCAATTATATGAGGCATTTTTGAAAAACTGTATGAAACACTTGAGATGAAGTGAGTTTTTGGTTTTTTATCGTAAATAAAGTTTATTAAATCAACATCCGTATTTGTTTCATTTAATCTTAAGAACACAAAAACGTCATCTTGCATATTTCTTATTACAAAATCGCAAAACTCTTTGTGCCAAGAGGTTTTTACCTCCGAAAAATCAATAATTGTAATGTCGTTTTTATCAACTGCTTTTTTAACGGCTTCAAAATCCTTTTTGCTTTTTGCAAAAATGTTGTTTTTCTGATAGGCCTTTAATTTGTTTAAAAGCACCGTAAGTTCAATAATAGGGGTTGCTTTGTATTGGATTTCAACAACATTTAAGAACTTATCAAAAGGAATAAACCCGTCAGGCGTATTTTTTGCAAAAGTTTTTACTTCGTTAAAAATTTCTCTGCAAATAGCCTGAGTCTCAAGGCTGGCAGTAGACAGACCCTTCTCCCAGATGTAGTCTAAACTGTAGAAATCAAGAGGGAGTTTGATGTCTTTTGTAATTTTTAGCTTTTCTGTATTTTTTATTTCAAGCGCACCCGTGAAGTCAAAAATTACACTGTGCTTATTGTACCTTGATAATGTTCTTGCAAAGCTTGCACTAATGTTGTTTGAGTGGTCAATCCTGTCTGCAAAAATTACTGCGTTATTCTTTAAAAAATCAAGATTTATATCAAGAGGCTCTTCGCTTCTGTAGTCAAGTCCGATGTTTAGAGCTTCTTTGCCTTCATTTATAAAAGTTAAAATTTCTTCTTTTTTAAGTTTGCTTATTTCACATTCTTTAGAGGGTGTAAAGTGGTCATAGCCGAACACTTCGCCGTTTTCATTTACCTTAAAGAACAACTTTACCCTTGCAACATTTTGTGATGCGTCATATTTGTCATCATAAATCTCAATAATTTGAGCAAGGTATTTGTTGTCAGATTCTTGCACAAGCAAAAAATCAAGGAGCTTAAAGTCCTCTTCTTCGGGGCTGAATAAAATTCTTATGGTATCATTTATTGTTTGTATGACCTGCATTTTAACTTTCTATCTCGTAAAAGTTTGCTCGATAATTATAACAAAGAGAACTTTTATTGTAAAATTATAATATGAAAGCGCCTTTTTTTTCAATCGTCACAACTGTGTATAACAAAGAAAAATACATCAAACAATGTATCTCAAGTGTTATAAACCAGACGTTTGGGGACTTTGAATTTATTATAGTCGATGATTGTTCAACTGACAATACTTTAAATATTCTAAAAGAATATAGTGATAACAGGATAAAAATATTTAATACCGAAAAAAACAGCGGTGTGTCTTTTTGCAGAAACTATGGGCTAAAAAACGCCGCAGGAGAGTATGTTTACTTTATTGATTCGGATGATTACCTGGAAGAAACTATCCTAAAAAGAGCGCATGACGAGCTTAATTTAAACCCGTCAGATATGCTTGTTTTTCCGTATCATTTGTACATGGAGAAAAAAAAGCGTGTAAAAAGAGATAATTCTAAGCGCACACTTAGGTCTATAGCGGATTTTAAAAAACCTTTTTTTGCCAATGAAGCACTAAAAGAGCTTTTTGAACTTAATTATGAGGTTTGGAACAGGATTTTTAAAAGAGAGTTTTTGCTTAGTAATTCTATATTTTTTAAGGAAGATTTAACTTTTAGTGAGGACTTGGTTTTTTACTGTGATGTTTTAAAGTACTTAAAAACCGTAACTTACCTGAACGACGCCGGATATTACTACAGATTTTTCAAAAAAAAGAATTTTAATAAATCTCTTGTTGCAGAGCAATTTGAAAAAGCTTTTAATTATATAAAAGATACCGTTGTTGAGAAAATGGGTGAAGAATATTATATTCAAAAAGTTTCATCGATTTTAAATTATTGGATAATAAAGCTTGATTACGATAGAGATTTATATGATTTGGCCTGTAGATTGTGCAATAACAGGGGTGTTATAAATATTGACGGTGTTATAAGAAAAATATTTCATAAATTTTATTCTAAGGTCAAAAATCTGCTGTAATAAATTTTGCTTGACAGTTTGCCTTGTCCTTAATAATATTGTACATATCATGAAGAATTGCCGATGTGGCTCAATGGTAGAGCAACGGTTTTGTAAACCGTAGGTTGGGGGTTCGATTCCCTCCATCGGC
>CALUSB010000023.1 GCA_944323335.1 Candidatus Gastranaerophilales bacterium | reverse complement strand
GAGCGCAAGCGTAACGAGAGAAGCAATCTTTGATTGCACAGGCGCAAAAACCACACCGGAGTGAAAACGGCAAGCGATGAGCTTGGCGTTTGCAGTTAATATATATAACCCCTTTAAACAAAAAAACGGGGCGCATTACCTGGAGAGCACCCCTTGATACGAAAATAAAATAAAAAATTAAAATTTATCACTCATTATTTGCTTCATCCCACTTGATTCTTATATACCCAGGCGCACCCGAACCGCCAGAGCCGCCGTCTTTACCGTCAGTTCCTGCGCCACCTCCGCCTTCACCGCCAAGGAGATTTGTTATAGGGCTATGCTTCTGCCCGCCGTTACCGTTTGCATCATACTTAGAACAGCCGTTATCTGTGTTCACTTCAAAACCGCCACAACTGCCATACTCTCCTATTACAGTGGCACCACCCGAGCCGCCCTGGAAGCCTTTTGTATCTTGAGAGCCTTGTTTACCGACTGCTTTAGTTGGAGCATTAAGATAAGAAAAAGAATTTGGAGTGTTCAAATAATTCGGATATTTGCCGCCTGCGCCTCCTAGGCCGCCCACACCACAACCAAGAGTGTCATAAGCACAAGTGCCGTTAAAAAGCCCCACCTTACCGCCAAGACCACCTCTAAAGGCAAAGACCTCGGGGTTATTTTTTTTAGCTATAATTGTATCCTGCCCATCTTCACCATCTGTTGAAAATTGACCGCCAAGACCGCCTGCGCCTATTGTAAATGTTATTGTTTCACCACCCTGAACGCGCATTTTTATAGGGTGATAATTTCCGCTTTTATCCGTTCCTGCAGCCCCTGCAGCACCACCGCCGCCGCCTGCTACGTATTGGTCAAATTCAATTGTAAATCTGCCGTCAGCTCCCTTGCCGCCTTTTTGGCAATTAGAGGGGGTTCTGTTTCCTCTTTGACAAAAACCGCCGCTGCCGCCTGTTGTATAATCAGTTGCATTAAATCCAAGACCTGCAGTGTTATTTTGACCGGTATCTGCCGTTGCACCATCTGGCCCGTTTGCACCTTTACCGCCTTGAGCAGAACCTCCTGCCGAGCCGTTTGTGGATTTTGTACACCCGTCCGTGTGCGAGCAAGCTGCAAGAGTTGAATTTGGCTGACCGTTAGCGCTCGTTGTCGCCCCCCTGCCCCCGTATCCGCCATAAGCACAATAATATCCGTTATTTAAGGAGTTATCAGGGTCAGTGTATCTTACTCCGTTTCTTTTATGTTCAACACAAGTTGAACCGCCCTGAGTACCTGTACCGCCGCCTTTATTTCCTCCCGCACCGCCTGCACCTATTACAAAAGTAAGAGTGTCACCGGGCTGTACGTTAATGGTTTTAGTAAGCTTTGCGCCCGTAGCACCGCCAGCGCCCGAGTATTGGTCCCAGTTATTTAGCTCGCGCACACAACGTACTTGGGCAGTTTGGTTATTATTACCCCCATCATAAAGAATACCCCGATTCTCAAAAACCAATTCGTTCGGGTTTGAACCCCAATAATCAGTATCTATAATATACCCATAACCCTCCTGAATATGTATTCTATATGGGCAACAAGCCGTCGAAATAGGTGATCTGCAAGAACCATTCTCATTTGCTGCGGTAAATCTACCGCCTGTAGCAGCCCCATCTTTATACATATGCATACCAAGATCCAACCCCTTGCTAAAAATCCATTTATATTGGTTTGATGAGACACTTTCGCCACTCATTCTCTCAAGCTCCGCCTTCGTTAACATTCTGTATTGGATTACTCTGCTATCTTCACCTACATATTCATTCGTTAAAAACGCACAAATATGATTAGTGGCTTCTCTTGTGCACACCATCTTTTTACAACCGCCACCTTTAAAATAAGGGCTTGCACTTGGCCAAGAAGTAGCCGAACAATAACCTGCGGTGTTCTGACTTGCGGTTGCAACCCAACAGGTAACATTTCTTGTACCAGCCGTCCCAACATTTACAACATCGATATAACCCGTATATCCAGCAGAAAGCTCTGGAAGCCCAACGCACAAATCCTTTCCGTTATCAGCCATAGAAGGAATAGTTAGAGGATATTTACAAGTATCGCTTTTTGTTTTGGCATTTGCGCCACCACCTCCGCCGCCTGCGCCCTCAAGAGTAAATGTTACTCTTGAAACACCTTTTGGTACGGTAATTGTTCTTGTAGATGAACCACTGTAGGTTTTAGAATAATTTTTCATAACAGCTCCCGCACCTCCGCCGCCGCCGCCGGCGCCTGAGATTTCCAAAATATTAATACCCACAGGGGCTTGAAAAGTATATGTCCCAGGGTTTGTCCAGATTTCTTCACCTTTTTTTCTGTCTGTTTCTACAGATATATTCTCCTGCATCCTCTTTGTAATAACAGGCGCAAGCGCCACCATAATTACCGATATCACAAGGACAGCAGTAAGCAGTTCTGCAAGCGTAAAAGCTCGCGAAAAATTCGTATCTTTCATATAGACTCCAGATTAATTAAAAAAAATAAACATTCTATTTACTATTTATTCTAAACACCTTATGATGTTTATTAAATTGCAAATAATAACGCACCAAACAAGCGCGCTATTTCGTATCTATAGTGCAATTACCAATAATTTAACTATTATCTGTTTGTAACCACATAATAAGTTAAAACTTAACTTTTGTCAAGTATTAACTTAATAAATATTAAGACAAGAAAGCACTTATGTATATAAAAGATGTCCAAGATACCCTTCGCCGCCTGAAAAATACAAATATTTCACAAGGTGACATAGCAAAAGCAATAAACACTACAAGGTCAAATGTTTCACAACTTTTTGCAAAAAACTCTGACCTTGACGAAGATAAAATAAAAAAAATTGAATCTTATTTTAACGTAAAGTTAAGTTCGGATATGTCTTTTGATTTTATAAAAGTTCCGATTTATCAAGACCAGATGCAGCAGACAAAAGATTTTATTTGTCTTTCAAAAAAAGAAAGTACGGATAGGGAGTCTATTTTTGCAATAAAAGTAAATACTAACTCAATGTCACCATATATTAATAAAGGTGATATAGCAGTATTTAACAAAAATTTTGAAAAAATTGAAGACGGGAAAATCTTTCTTATAAAATTTAAAAACAATCTTTATATAAAAAGAATTTTAAACAATATGAGTACAATTATCCTAAAGTCAGACAACAAGGACTATACGGATATAGTAATAGATAGTTTTAAAACGGATGAAATTGAAATATTGGGAGCTTTGCACTCAATTATCAGATACGAAAATTAAGCCTTAAAAACAACTACTTGGTTTCTGCCGCCCTCTTTAGCTTCATACAGCGCCTTATCAGCGTTTTGATAAAGCTGCTCGGGGTCTTTCATTGTTTTATCATACAAGCTTACACCCACAGAAATTGTAACACTTAACTGTTTTACGCCCTCGATATTATATTCTTCAATATTTATTTTTTTCTTTTCTATTGCACTTCTTAACCTCTGCGCTACAAGAGTAGCCTCATCCAGCGTTGTGTAGGGAAGAAGAATTGCAAACTCTTCTCCGCCGTATCTTGAGGGGATATCATTTTCACGGAGTTCTTTTTTTATGGTGCGGGCAACATTTTTAAGCACACAATCGCCCACCGCATGCCCGTAGGTATCATTTACCTTTTTAAAGAAATCAATATCAGTCATAATGCAGCATAGTGGCTTATTTTGCCTTTTTGCAAATGCTGTTTCTTCCCTTAAGCGAAGTGCAAACTGATGACGGTTGTTAAGGCCCGTTAGGGCGTCAAGTGTAGCGTCTTTTAGCACTTTCATATACTCAGAAGCCCGCTCAATAGTGATTGAGGCTTGTTTTGAAATTTCATCAAGGTAGTTTATCTCGTTTTCGTTTAATTTATCAAAAGGATTATACGCAACAATAGCCCCCAGAAGCTTTTGCTCGCTTAAAAGCGGGAAAATTCCCACCTTGCCCTCGCGCTCAAGCATTACCTGTGACTTTGGAGTTAATTGTTCTAAGTAATTATATATTTTCACATCTTTAATGTTTGCCGGCCAAACGAGTTTAAATTCTTTCCTATTTTTATTTTTTATAAATATATATATTAAATGCTCATATATAAAACTGTCTATCATCTCGCCTAATATCGGCAAAATATAGCTTAGTTCATACTGGGTTTCAATAATTTTTGCTATATTTCTTATGGTTTGATAAAACTTGGTATTCAGCTGCATTTTCTCGCGGGATTTGAAATTCAGTACAGCGTATGAAATCTGTTTTTGTACAAGAGGAGCAATTTGAAAAATCTCATTTTGCTCATCTGTTATTTCATCGGGGATAATTTTTATAGCGCCTAAGATTTTTGTTTCTTCATAAATCGGCATATATATAATATTATCAACGAGTTTTGCATTTTCTTTTGAACCTACAAAAGAATTCAGTACGCTTTGAATTTTTTGGTTTTCTTCCCCGTCAGACATATTCTCCCAAGGCTTTTCAAAATCCTTTAAGACGAAAGAAAACTCGTCAAGCACGTATATTTTTATTTTTTCTACGCTTAAAATCTTTGAAAAAGCGCTCTCAAGGCTCTCGATAAAATCCGTCCTGCACTTTGATTTTTCAAAAGAACAGGTAAGTTTATACATAAAATTATAAAAAGTCTTAAAATCCACTAATTTTCCTCATTAAGCGTTTTAAAGTGAACCTTTGCCGAGCAGGTTTTAAAGTTTTTTAAAACTGCTCTGTCAAATTCATCCGTTACAACAAGCTTGCCGCCGACGTAAGTAAGTTCAGCCTGATTATAACCGTCTTTATGTCCTTGCTCATCAATATGTTCGACAAGATACTTATAATCACCCTGTTGAACCATTTTTTGCGTTACTTCACTTAGGACATCATAAATATATCTTGTTTTTACACTATCACCGTCTATATCTAAAATCAAACCCGCTTTTTTAAATTCTTCTATAGAATCTCTGTAGAGTTTCATATCCCTTAAAAGAATAGCAAGGTTGTAGTGCGCTTCATAATTAAGCGGAGCAAGTTCAATTGCCTTGCAGTAGTTAATTCCTGCCTCTTCATTGTTTCTTAAAAGTTGATTTGCAAGGGCAAGATTGTAATAAATATCGTAACTTTTAAGAGTTTTTAGCGCTTTTTGATATGATTCTATTGCATTGTACAAATACTCTCTTGCGGAAAATTTATTTTCCCCGACAAGCAAAGACTTCGCGCGCCACGCCAGACCCATATTGTAGTATGCAATACCTGAGTTATATTTGTATGTTTTTCTGTTATTGATAAAAAATGGAATATACACCCAAGCCGGCCTGTTTTTTATAGCATTTTGATACTCTTCAATGGCTCTGTCATGATTAAACGTAGCTTCAGATAACACAAGAGCGTAGTCAATACGAGCAATCATAAAGTCAGGCTTTATTTCAAGCGCTTTTGAATACTCATCAAGTGCAGAGTAGTAATCCTCATAAGTTACGTAAATATTTGCAAGGTTATAGCGTGCTTTATAGTGGTTAGGGTGATATTCAAGAGCTCTTTTGTAGCAGTCAATCGCTCTTTGAGGTTTATTTTGCTTGTAATATCTATCCCCCTTATATACCCAATAAAAACTTACGCCTTTTTTAACTTGTCTTACATAAGCATCGAAAAACAAAAAAATACTCAATACAAAAAGTATAAGTAATAAAATACTTACTATTCTAACTGTTGTGTTTTTGAAAAATTCAAGTATTTTTTTCATTTTGGGGCTAATCTACTATGCTTCAAACAACTTATAGAGCATATCTTCTATCATCTGCGATTCAATTTCTGGGTTAATTTTATTTAAGTTAAGCGCTATTTGATATTCTTTAGCGGCGTCAATTTTTTGCTCCATAACCTCATAAGCCCGTCCGATATTAAAATGCGCCAGAACGTAGTTAGGGTTAATGTCAACGGCATTTTCAAAATATGCCAACGCGCGCTTAGCATCACCCAAACCGTCAAGGAAAATTACACCCAGATTGTTATAGGCAATATCATATTCAGGGTCTAAATCTATTGCTTTTGAGTAGTAAATAATTGCTTTTTCTATATAATCTTTTTCCCAATAAGCCATTGCAAGCCTTGAATAAGCCTTAGGATTGGCACAATCGCCATCAAGCGAACAATTATAAAATTCTATTGCTTTATCTAAGTCTTCCATATCATAGTAAACATCCGCTATCGCCTGATATATGGGAGCTTTGTTTTTTGTTAAAAGCAGAGCATTTTGAAGCATAGATATAGCAGCGTCAAAATTACCCTTAACCTGATGATAAATAGCTGCAAGCGCTTGAGCAACAACTGCCGACCATTCATTATCGGGATTTAGATTAAGTGCTTTTTGATAAAGTTCTATAGCGCTGTCATACTGCTCGAGTTGAACATATGCAAAAGCAAGAGAGTTAAGATAAAACGGGTTTTCTTTTTCATATTCAAGAGCAAGTTTAAAAGCGTTAACTGCGCTCATTTTATCTTCTTTTTTAAGATATAAATGTCCAAGCTCGTAGTAGCAGCGAGGAATATCAGGGTTTTGAGCAGTCAAAACCGTGTACAAATCTATTAACTCGTCGGTTTTATCGGGGAAATGCTCTTCAATAAACTCTATAGCACTAACAACACACATGGGATTGGCATTAGAGAGCGCAACTGCGTTTTGGTAACATTCAAGTGCAACTTCAAAGCGTTTTTTCTTCTTTGCAATTTGTGCCATTTTTTCATAAAAAACGGCTTTATTCTTGGTTTTATCAAGAGCATTTGCATACATATCATAAGCAGATACTTCATTGTGAGTTTTCTCTAAAATTTCGCCAAACGCTCTGTATTTAATAAAACTCAAGTCATCTGCTATATTTTTGGCAAACATTTTAATACTTGCCTTATCAAATAAAAATAGCAGTGAGCCCGAGAAAATATAGTACATTGCGGAAGAAAAATCCGTAAATGACTTTTGTTTTGTTTTTATTTTCTCAAGCAGAGTAAGTGCTAAAACAAGTCTTGTTCTTGAAGATTTAAGCGGTTTTAGCTTAATAGCGGTTTTAAAGTGCTCGCTTGCTTCAACAAATTCATTTTTAAGAGATAAAAAATAACCAAGGTACATATGAGCATTAGGGTTTTTAGGGTCAATATCAACTGCCCTTCTACACTGTTCAATTGCAGATTCTATCCCGATTTGTCCGTTATCATGCAAAAGACTTGCCAGTCTAAAATAGGCACTTGGTGTGTCAGGGTTATTTTTAAGTGCTTCTATATAAAAATTTATCGCAGTGGTCAAATCTTCACTTGAAGAGTGCAAAAGATACCTCTGATGCGCAGCTTGCGCAAGCTGCATAGAACGATTTGACCCGCTGTGCGAGTCTGCATGCGAATTATCAGGAGTTTTCTGTTTGAACATTTTATGTTCCTTTGGACTAAATTTGATTATACAAGTTATTTTAACGGGTTATAGGAATTGTGCTTTATATACAACGGACAAAAATCATCTAAAAGGTTGAAATTTTAAAAAAAATATTCAAAATGCAACGCTAAAGCCAAAAGTACAACGATACATGTATTGTCAGAGTTAAAAAATAGTTGTAATATTAATTTAATAATGAATTAGCGGATAAAGGATTTTTTATTATGGGAATACATATGCAGATACTTATTGCGGTGCTTTTAGGTATAAAAAGAAACTGGCATATATTTTTCGGTTTAATAGCAGGTATCGTGGTAGGGATACTTTTCCCATCCTCAAGCTATCCTATGATACATAAAGTCCTTAATTTTATAGGTCAAGGCTTTATTAACATTATACAAATGGTTGTTATACCGCTTGTTATAAGCGCTATTGTAATCGGTGTTTCAAACATAGGCGACAACAAGCAGCTTGCTAAATTCGGTAAAAAAATGATACTTTACTATTTCATAATTACCGTTTGCGCAGTAACAATAGGTGCTGTCCTTGCTTTAATATTCAAACCCGGCATAGGCGCTCAAAGCTTTATTAACTCTGATGTTGCTCAGCAAATGCAAAGTTATGTGGCAAGTGCAATAGCAGAGCAAAGAGCTAATATGGCAGGCATGGTTCTTGATATGATACCTAAAAATCCTTTTAACTCTCTTGCTCAAGGACAAATGATACCGATTATTATTTTTGTACTCGCTTTTGCAATTGCTCTTGCAAAAGTAGGAGAAATAAACCGTCCCGTTGTTTCATTCTTTGAAAGCGTTTTTGCAGCAACAATGAAAGTAACGGATTGGATTATGTATCTTGCAGCACCTGGTGTATTTGCCCTTACTGCAAGTTCTGTAGCAAGCTTTGGCATGCAGATGTTCTCCGAAGTTTGGAAATACTTCCTTGTAATATCTCTGGGTCTTGCAATTCAGTTCTTTGTTATTTACCCCTTATTAATGAAAATATTCTCAAAAGTTCCCGTAGGCAAACTCTACACTGCAATTACAGAGGCTATTATGGTAGCCTTTGGTACCGCATCAAGCTCTGCAACCTTGCCTTTGACAATTACATGTTGTGAGAAAAGAGGTATTTCAAATAAAATCTGCTCTTTTGTACTGCCTTTAGGTGCTACTCTTAATATGGACGGAACTGCACTTGTACAAACAGTTGCAGTTATATTCTTAACTCAAGCATACGGTATTGAGCTTTCTTTAGGTATGATAGTTCAGGTTGCAATATTAGCAATGATAGCATCTTCTACATCAGCAGGTATCCCCGGTGCCGGTTTAATCACCATAGCACTTGTTCTAAACGGTATAGGACTTACTCCGGAGCACTTGGTTGTAGGCTTCTCATTCCTGTTTGCACTTGAAAGACTTGCAGATATGCTTCGCTCAACCGTTAACGTAGCCTCTGACGCTGTTGTTGCGGCAATAATAGCCGATAATGAAAATGAAATAAACTATGACCTTCTAAACAACCCTGACGGCTACAAAGAAATAGTTTAATGAATATAAAAATAATACTTGAAGGAAAAATCAAAGAACCTTACTTTAAGGCAGGAGTAGACGAATTTAAAAAAAGACTGCTGAATAAAGTCGAGGTTCTTGAGGTTTCAGACATTTATGAATTTTTAAAAGGCAAAAAAGGAGCGTATATAATTACTCTTGAAATAGAGGGCAAAATGCTCTCAAGCGTTGAGTTTGCAAACAAAATAAGAGAAATTGAAACAAGCGGCATAGCAAATGAAATACTTTTTTTAATAGGCGGAGCAGAGGGTCTCACAAGACAAGTCCGCAACATGTCGGATTTTAAATTTTCAATGTCAAAGCTTACATTTTTACATCAGGAGGCAGCTTTTATCCTGATTGAACAAATATACAGAGCATACAAAATCTTAAACAACGAACCGTATCATAAATAGGAGTAATAATGAGAGCAGTTGATTTAATACAAAAGAAAAAACTCGGTCAAAAACACACGCGTGAAGAGATTTACTCTCTTGTTGAGGGGTATACAAAAGGAGAAATCGAAGACTATCAAATGTCAGCTTGGCTTATGGCAGTATGCTTTCAGGGTCTTGATAAGGAAGAAACCGCATATCTTACCGAGGCATTTGTAGATTCAGGGGAAATTTTAGACTTTTCTTCAATAAGCAATTTTGTTGCAGACAAGCACTCTACAGGAGGCGTGGGAGATAAAGTAACAATAGTTTTAATCCCCTTACTTGCAAGCTTAGGCGTAACTTGCGCTAAGCTATCGGGCAGAGGCTTGGGCTATACCGGCGGAACGGTTGATAAACTTGAATCTATACCAAATTTCAAATGTGAAATGTCAAAAGATGATTTTATGAAACAAATAAAAGAAATCAACGCCGCTATTTCTTCTCAAAGTCCAAATCTTACCCCTGCAGACGGCAAAATATATGCTCTTCGTGACGTAACCGCTACGGTTGATAACAAATCTCTTATTTGCGCCTCGGTTGTATCCAAAAAAATCGCAAGCGGTGCAAATTCAATTGTTTTAGATGTTAAATACGGCTCCGGTGCTTTTATTAAAACAAAAGAAGAAGCTCAAGAGCTTGCTAAGCTTATGATTGAAACAGGAGCACTGCTCAATAGAAAAATCTCAGCTATTATTACCTCTATGGAGCAGCCTCTGGGCAAAAACATCGGTAACAGTCTTGAAATTATTGAAAGTATAGAGTTTCTAAAGGGCAACTATTCTCAAGACCTCTATGACGTTACCTTAGAAATTGTAGCAAAAACCCTTATAGCGGGCGGTTTTTGCAAAACAAAAGAAGAAGCAAAAGAAAAAATGGATGAGAGCATAAAAACAAAAAAAGCTCTTGAAATGCTTAGAAAAATCATATCTTATCAAGGCGGAAACCCTGATGTAGTTGACAATTACAGTCTTTTTAAACAGGCAAAAAATAAATATGAAATAAAAGCGCAAAACCAAGGTTTTATATCCGACCTCGATGCCCTTGAAATAGCCCATGCCTGCAAGCTTTTAGGCGCAGGAAGGGATAAAAAATCCGACTCTATAGATTTTAGCGCAGGTTGTATTTTATCTAAAAAAATATCCGACAAAGTCCAAGAAGGCGAGACCGTTTTAACACTTTATTATAACGATGTTAAAGAAGAAAAACTAAAAGAAGCGATTGAACATGCTAAAAACTCCTTTAAATTGAGTAATAATGAAGTAATTCCCCCTGTTCTTATTTACGAGGGGTAATGTTCATAGTATAATCGTCTTGAAAAACAGAGGTAAAAATTATGAATAAATTTATGGTAACAACGGCAATTGACTATGTAAACGGAGCTCCGCACATAGGTCATGCGTTTGAGAAAATATTAACGGATGTACTTTTTCGTCACTTTAAACAAAGATGCGACAAAACATTTTTTTTAACAGGAACTGACGAGCACGGTATAAAAATCCAAAAAACGGCAGCATCTATGGGTATTGAACCTAAACAGCTGTGTGATGAAAATTCTCAAAAGTTCAAAGACGCTTGGGCACTTTTGGATATAAATTACGACAAATTTATAAGAACAACAGATGAACAACACAAAAAAATCGTTCAGGAAATTTTTGAAAAACTCCTTGAAAAAGGCGATATATATAAAAACAAATACGAAGGTCTATACTGCAGCGGCTGCGAGAGTTTCTTAAGCCCAAAAGACTTGGATGAAAACGGTTGCTGCCCGATACACGGCAAAAAGCCCGAACTTGTAAGCGAAGAAAATTATTTCTTTAAATTAACAAAATACAAAGACGCTATAATTAAACACATAAAAGAAAATCCCGACTTTATTATGCCCTCCTTTAGAGCAAATGAAGTTTTAAATCAGCTTGAAAATATTGAAGACATCTCTGTTTCAAGGGCAAAAAGCAATGTAAACTGGGGTATTGAAGTAAAATCCGACCCCGAGCAGGTAATATATGTGTGGATTGATGCACTTAGCAACTATATTACGGCTCTTAACTACAATCCAAACGGCGAAAGTGAAGAAAACTTCAAGACCTTCTGGCCTGCTAATTTTCAAATAATAGGAAAAGATATCCTGAAATTCCACTCAATTTATTGGATAGCAATCCTTATGGCGCTTGAGGTTGAACTGCCAAAAACAATCTATGCGCATGGCTGGATTACAATTGACAAAAATAAAATGTCAAAATCAACAGGTAATGTAATCTCGCCAAAGACAGTAATGGATGCGTTTGAACTTAGTGAGCCCGACGCATTCAGATACTTCATGTGTGTAAGTGCACCGTCAGGAAAAGACGGCAACTATTCGGATGAGGACTTTAAAGAACGCGTAAATGCTGATTTAGCAAATAATATGGGCAATCTTCTAAATCGCTCTTTAAATATGTTATGCAAATACTTTGACGGAAATATTTTAGAAGAGCACATTTGCGAAAATATTTTAACCGCGTCCTCTATGAGTGCTATAGCAAAAGTAAAAGCTCATTTTGACAAAGTTGAAATTTCTGAAGCGGCCTCTGAGATAATAAATATCGTAGATGAAGCAAATAAATTCATTAACGACAATGCTCCTTGGACACTTGCAAAAGAAGGCAAAATGAGAGAATGCGGCGAGGTTTTATATTCAATATTTGATTTGATGTGCAAAGTTGCAGTACTTATTTATCCTTATTGCCCAAATATTGCGGCAAATATGGCGCAGCAGCTAAAAATCGATATCAATATGAAACTTGATGGGCTAAAGCCAAAAATGATTAAAGCAGGTAAATTGATTGAAAAATCAGAAATTCAGCCTGTATTTTTAAGGTTGGATTCAGAGTTTGCCGTAAAAAAATAGTTATAGATTAAAAGCAAAACAAGTGATATAATTGCACATATGGCGCAAGAATTGACAAACACTAACGATATAATCGACCCTGAGAACAGAGTTAATCAGTGGCTTCAGGAGTACAAAGAAACCAACGATGATGCTACAAAAAAGCATCTTCGAGAGCTTATAGTGCTTGCGTATATGCCGCTTGTTAAAAAGGTCGCTCGCTCACTTGCAAGGCGTTCTACCGACCCTATTGAAGATATAACTCAAGTAGGCGCTTTAGGGCTTATTAAGTCTATTGACCTTTTTAAACCCGAGATAAGTTCAAATTTCAAAACTTATGCAACATACTTGATAACAGGTGAAATTCGCCACTATTTAAGGGATAAAAGCACAATTATCCGCGCTCCGCGAGAAATAAAAGAGCTTTCTTACCGTGTGCATAAAATTACACTTGAATTAACCGAAAAACTTGGTACAACACCCTCTGATAAAGAGCTTGCTCAAGCGCTTCAGATGAGCGAAAAGAAAATTGAAGAAGTTTTTGAGTTGGACAGACGCACAACGGCTATTTCAATTGACCAGATTGTAGGCAACGAAGACTCGGGCAACTCTACACTTTCTGACAGATTGGTTGATGAAAGCCAAAAAGACATTATAGCAGGGTTTGAAAACAGATTAATCTTAAATGATGCAATAAAAAGACTGGATAACGACGAGCAGCAGCTTATTATCCTTAACTATTTTGAGGGTTTAAACCAGCGAGAAATATCTCAAAGGCTTGATATGTCACAAATGCAGGTCTCAAGAAAATTAAAAAAAGCTCTGGATAAGCTTTTTAACCTTATTACCAAAAAAGGTATGCATAAATATGAGCATTAATACCCTCTGTACCATATTTAGCGCGCTTATCGGACTTTGCATAGGGAGCTTTTTAAATGTTGTTGCCCTAAGAGGACTTAGCGGCGAGAGCATAGTATATCCGCCCTCAAAATGCCCGAAATGCGGAAAAAAACTAAATTGGTACACAAATATTCCCGTTATTTCTTATCTTTTTTTAGGGGGGAAATGCCAGTTTTGCAAGGAAAAAATCTCTCTTCAATATCCTATAGTTGAAGCAGCAAATGCTATTTTATATTTATTTACCTATCTTAATTTTGGCGTAAGTTTAAAAACCCTGTTTATCTGGGTCATCCTGTCAATTTTTGTACTTATTTGTATAACAGATTTTAAAGAGCGCGTTGTGCTTGACGCACATACTTATATATTAATGGGCACAGGGCTGCTATACAATATCTTAAAACTTGGCACACTGTCTCCTATTGAAAGTCTTTTAGGGCTTGCAGCCGGGTATTTGATTTTTGAGATTATGGCGCATTTTGGTACATTAACGCTTAAAACAAGAGCCTTTGGCGAGGGCGATACCCTGATTGCAATGGGTATCGGGGCACTGCTCGGGTATAAAATGCTTATTTTAGTTGTTTTTGTAAGTGTTATTATTCAGGCGCTTTTTGCCATTCCTGCTCTTTTTATAAAAAATTTAAAAAACAAAAACTATAAAACCTGCTGGGCACTGGCCGTTATTGTCTGCTCAATTGCAGCATTAAAATTTTTAGATGCAAATTCAAACTCTTACATTTTTTATCTTTTAGGGATTTGTATGGTTCTTCTGTGTTGTTTGTTGGTTATATTAAAAGGGATAAAAACCGATAAACAAGAGCAAAACCTTAGCTATATGCCTTTTGGCCCTGCTCTTGTATTTAGTGCTTTTTTAATGATATTTTTTTCGCAAAAAATTCTAAGCTTTTTTATCTAATTTTTCGGATTGAGGTTTTGCGGCGTTTGATTTTGTTGCAATTTCTTTTCCGTAAGAATACATTGTACCGCCAACAGCAGCTATGGCTGCAATTGCACCTGTAAATATAAGAGCTTTTTTGTTTTTTCTTGCAAAATTAACTACCTTATCAAAGAAATGCTCGTTAAGCGGGTTAAGATTTTCTAACACTTCAGCCACATCTTTTTTTCTTGCAGCTTCTTCAAGTTGCATTTGAATAGCTCTTTGTCTTACCTCAAAACCTTGCAGAGCTACGTTTTTAGTATCTCTATATGAAGCTTCAATCTGCTCTGCCGTTAATTTAAGAGCGTCTTGAATAGTCTTTGCAGAACCCTCTCCTGAAGAATAAAGGGCATTTCTGTACTTACAAATTTGCTCATACAACTGGGCACCTTTACCCTCATTTAAACCACGAGCTTTCATGGCTTTTGCAAGAGAGTCAAAATAGTTATCGCCAAGGCCTTTTTCAAGCGCTTCCTGATAAGCTTTTTCAAAACCCATTATATCTGTTGTAATCTCTGGTGTTAAATCATCAAAATGCTTATAAAAGTTTTGCGATAAAACAACTTCACCACGCTTTGCAGCCGCATATCGTGCAGGGTGAACAAAATCTTCATCCTGAAGTTTTAATTCATTCTCTAGAAATTGAATTGATTGATTTACCTGTCCAGGGTCTTTTATTTGCTGTGCTAAAGATGGTTCTCCCGCTTTTCTTATGCCATGGATAAAATTCCCCTGATCAACATTCATTCTTCTGATATAAAAAGCCGTAGAACCCCAAAAGTTATCCTTATTAGTTCCATTTATATAATTGCTTGAACCTATTATATTTTTACCGTCAAATTTTTTAAAAAGTTTATGATTATCCCAATTATAAACACTATTTTGGTCGTCTACCTGAAACATAAGAAGTTTGGGGTCAAAAGACTCACCCTTAACTTTTTCAAAAATTTCAGCAAACAGATTTAGCTGGTCTTCAGAATACTGATGAGGATTAACCACCCTAAGACCGTCATATGTTTTTGCAGCATTTTCAATTGCTTCTTCAAGATTTTCCGTTTGAAAATCAAACCTTGCAACCTTTTTAATTCCTTGGGCGCTAAGTACTTCATCAACTACGGATTTAGTGCCCTCTGTAACTTCAGGAGAAATTTCAACTGTATTTATACCGAAAAGTTTTTTTGCCATTTCAAAAAATCGGCTTATACTTTCTTTTGCAGAGTTTTCAGCTGTAGGTTCAGGTATTTTTTCTGATGGAATATATAAAACGCCCTTGCCTTCTTTAAACCCCATTAACTCTCTAACGCTTTTTGCACTCTCGTATGCCTGCTCCATTTCATCAGGTTTTAGAGCTCTTCCAAAGTTTAGAGAATTATATCCGCCACTAATTGCACTTACTTTCATTTACTAACCCTGTTTATACTAAACAACACTACAAACATAAAACATGAAAATAAAAAAATTTGCCATTACCCAAGATAATTAAATAAAATATTTTTATTTGTTAACAAAATTTAACCAAATTTTTTTCAAAAAGGCAATTTTTTTAAGAATATATTTTTTATATAAATACGATATACTTAATAAGAGGAAAAAAGATGAGTGCAACCATATTTGATGTAGAAGAACAAGTTTGTATATTTAAAGACACAAAAGACCTTAAATCAAAGCTTGATTATATGGATGCAAGAAGCATTGTACCCTCTTTTAGAAGAACGAAAGACCCTATTAACTTGGCTTTTGAACATATTGATAACAAACCGCTGAATAAACTTGCAAAAGAATTTGTAAAAGAAACATTCTTGGATGCGATTTGTTTTATATCTAAAGTTTTTGAATAAAATCGGCTCAAAAAGCCGATTTTTTTATAAATAACAAAAAATCAATCTAAAGATTTAATTTTTAGAAAAAATTACACCGTACGATTGATGAGAACACAAATAAAGTGAGGGTATATTTATATTGTAAGTGATTTAACACTTATAAAATGGTAAGAGGTAGGTTTATATAAAATGAGTGAGGGCTTAATAACAGGTCTTGACTTGACTTTAAGAAGGTTAAGTTCGATTGAAAATAATTTCAACCGCATTTTAGGTACGGATGACAATGTTTCTGTGCCCGATAAATCTGCTGCAAAAGAGTTTAAAGCCATTCTTGATGAAAAAATGAGCGAGAATAAAGAAACGGTTGAGAAAACAACATTTAAAAATTCAAGAGAAGACATAGAAAATTTAATAAATAAATACGCTCAAAAAAACAACCTCGACCCTGATTTTATAAAGGCCGTAGTTAAACAAGAATCGGGCTTTAACCCTGACGCCAAATCAAAATGCGGCGCTATGGGACTTATGCAGCTTATGCCTCAAACCGCAAAAGGGCTTGGTGTCATTGACGCTTTTGACCCCGAGCAAAATATTGACGGCGGCACAAGATATTTAAAAAGTATGATGAATCGTTTTAACAACGACCCCAAACTCGCACTTGCAGCGTATAACGCCGGCCCTGCAGCAGTTCAAAAATACGGAGACATCCCGCCGTACAGAGAAACTCAAAACTATGTCAAAAATATTTTATCCTCCTATGAGGCTATGAAAGGAGGAAAAATATGATAACAAGAGGGCTTGAATCTGCTACAAAAGGCATGATGTCACTTTTAAAACAGGAAGACGTTAACGCAAACAACCTTGCTAACGTAAATACGGTAGGTTTTAAAAAGACAAATATAACTTTTAAAAACCTTATGGACGCGCAAGTTGAAGTAAAACAAATTCCGATTACAAATAACCCAAAAGATACACAATTTATGAAAGTAGGCTACCTTAGCCTTGGAAACGCAGCCGATAGAACATATATAGACTTTTCTCAAGGCGGGCTTATAACAACAGGTAACAAGCTTGATATAGGTATTCAAGGGGACGGTTTCTTTAAAATCAGACATCAGGAAGTTCCAGATAATGTCCAATACAACGAAGCAGACTACTATTACACCCGCGCAGGTAATTTTCAATTAACCGATGATTATTACCTTGTTACAAAAGAGGGCGACTGGGTTATGGACACACAAAACAGAAGAATAAGAATAGTCCTTAATCCTGAAGATGAAGAGGACAATCCAAACAACAGAATAGATTCTCTTAAGGATATTGATATAGGAGAAAGAGGGGTTATTCAAATTACAAACCCCGATAACCCGAGAACTCTGCAACAGATACAAATTGTTGATTTTGCAGATAAAACAAAAATCTCAGCTCAGGGTGAAGGGAAATTTGTACAACCCGAGGGAGTAGATGCCGGAATGTATCAGAACAACAACAGGGCAGCGCTACAACAGGGATTTCTTGAAAGTTCAAATACAAATACCATTTATGAAATGATAAATACAATTACAGTCACCCGCTCATATGAAGCGATGGCAAAAATAGTTAAAACACAAGGCGACACCGTATCAAGAGCAATTGATTTGGGAGTTATAAAAGGATAAGGAATTTGAGGAAATAAAATGCTAAGATCACTACACACAGCGGCAACAGGTATGATTGCACAACAAACCAATCTTGATGTTATAGCCAACAACATGGCAAACGTCAACACTTACGGTTTCAAAAAAGTACGTGCAGAATTTCAGGATTTAATTTATCAAACAGAACGTGCTGCAGGTGCTCAAATGGGGCAGGGCACGTACCAGCCTGTCGGTGTTGAAATCGGTCTTGGTGTAAAAACAGCCGCTACATCAAGAATTTTTACTACAGGTATTATGCAATCAACAGGCAGAAACCTGGATGTTGCAATTGAAGGAGACGGATTTTTTCAAATTACTCTTGATGACGGTACAATAGCCTACACTCGTGACGGCTCTTTTAAAATGGATGCCAACGGAACACTGACCACAACAGATGGTTATCAACTTATGCCTCCTATTCAAATTCCTCAAAACACAAAAGAAATTACAATCACGCCTCAAGGTATGGTATCTGTTAAAGTCGGCTCACAAATCGAGCAAACTCAGGTAGGACAGTTACAAATCGTAAAATTCCAAAATAACTCCGGTCTTGCGGCGGCAGGACACAACCTCTACCTTGAAACACCCGCTTCAGGCGTGCCTGTACCGGGTATTGCAGGACAAGACGGATACGGAACAATTCAACAATACTTTGTTGAGGGTTCAAACGTACAAACGGTAGAAGAAATGATTGCTCTAATCAAAGCGGAACGCGCTTTTGAATCTAATTCAAAAATCATTACTTCAGCTTCAAATATTTTACAGGTAACAAATAATCTTCAATAGAAATGAAAAACAAACTAACTAAAATCTTAACAGTACTTTTTTCTCTGCTTCTGATGTGCACGGTTTGCTGCGCGCAAACCCTAAGTGAAGAAGAATTTAGGGCTGCAATAATTGAGAAAATAACAAAACAAGCCCAAAAACAAGTTGACAGCTTAGGCGGAGGCGAAGTTAAGGTAAGAATTTTAAATATGCCTCAAGGAGAAATAACTACAAAAGACAAAATTGAAATTAAAGTAGAATCAAATACAAACGGTTTTTTAAGCCGTGACATAAAAAGAGTAAGCGTATATGACGGAAAAACCTTTATAAAATCTTTTCCCATAAGCGTGAATACTCTTGTATATAAAGAAGTCTTATGTGCAACTAACCCTATCGTTAGAGAACAGGCAATAAGTATTTCTAACTCCGGCGTTCAAAAAATGCAAATCGGACAATACTTAGGACAGACAATTGATAAATACCCAAAAGGAGAGCTTGTAGCAACAAGAAATATCCCAAAAGGTTCTCCAATCTTAAAAAACTACGTAAAATCAAAACCCGATGTACTTAAAGATTCGACAATAAACATTATTTTTAAATCAAATGACAATCTGAAAATAACAGTCGACGGAAAAGCCCTTAAAGAGGGGAGCATAGGGGATAACATACAGGTTAAAAGCCTAAAATACAACAAAATCTATCAAGCGACAGTAAGCAACAAAAACGAAGTAACCGTGAAAATCTAAAAGGATAAAAGGATGATAAAAAAGTTAGCACTCACAATATGTTTAATGGCATTTTTGCTGCCACAGGCAGGCGCTGAGAGTCTTTTTTCACTAAATGCGACTCAGACAAGCTTTATTGAGCCAAGACCTCTGTATAGTTCAGTAAGAGCAAGAAATGTCGGAGACCTTGTGACAATTGTAATCGATGAAGTACCGACACTTACAGACTCGGGCGTTTATGAAACCGAGAAAACTTCAAGCATTCTTGAAAACCTGACAGGTGCACTAAATACAATATTTAAAACAAATCTAAAGGGTGCTCTTAACAATACAAACGGAACAATCTCCGTCTCAGGCAGCACAAGCACTCAAAGACGCCTTGGAATACAAGATAAAGTTGCAGTACAGGTTATACAACTTTTACCCAACGGAAATCTTCTTGTACAGGGCAAAAAGACCCTTGTTAACGCAAACGAGCGTGTAGACCTTTTGGTATCGGGCGTTGTTGACCCAAGATGGATTGACCAGCAGGGTGAAATAAGCTCAACTCAAGTTGCCAACCTGCAATTTGCAATGAGCGGAGCAGGAACAGTATCAAGAGGTCAAAACGAAGGTATACTCTATCGTTTCATGAGATATATATTCTAATTTTAAAAAGGATGACAACAGTGTTTAAAAAAATTATTCTGACAGCATTAATACTTGCGATATGTATATTCCAAACGGGAATTGCAAGCGCAATAAGCGGACAGAGCGTAAGAATTAAAGATATAACCCACATCAAAGGTGTTAGAGAAAACCAAGTTGTAGGTTACGGTCTTGTTGTAGGTTTGCAAAACACAGGTGACAACTCTCGTCACACACAAATGACAAACCAACTCTTACTGCAAAATTTAGGCACTGTAATTGACCAATCAAACTACATTCAAAAAGGTGCTTCCGCCGCTGTTATTGTCACCGCCACCATTCCTCCTTTTGCAAAAAACGGCGATAAAGTAGATGTTGTTGTTTCAGCTATGGCAGACGCCAAAAGCCTTGAGGGCGGAGTTCTTGTTCAAACTCAACTGAGAGCTCCAAACGGAGAGATTGTAGCCGTGGCACAAGGCCCGCTCTCAGTCGGAGGCGCAAGTGCAAAAGCAGCCGGTTCAAGTTCAAGAACGGCAATTACAACAACAGGCAGAATCCCTGGCGGCGCCATTGTTGAAAGAGATATCATAAGCGCCATAGGAGATGAAAACTCTCTGACATTAATCTTAGACCAAGCTGACTACACTATGGCAGCTCAAATTGCAAATATAATTTCAAGAAACGTATCAGACGCCATAGCACTTGACGGCGGCAGCATAAAAGTCAGCATCCCTCAGAGATATTTAACGGACAGAATTGCTTTTATATCAATACTTGAAAACATAAGAGTGAGCGCTCCTCAAGAAAGAGCTAAAGTAATAATAAACGAGAGAACAGGCACGGTTGTAATAGGAGCAGACGCAAGGCTTATGCCTGCTGCAGTAGCCCATGGCGGTATTACTGTTACAATTCAAGCGTACAACGACGTGTCTCAACCCGCGCCTTTCTCACCGCAAGGTCAAACAGTAGGTGTTACAAACGCACAAATTGATATAGAAAAGAAAGAGGGTAGCCTTGTTGAAATGAAAGCAAACTCGACTTTGGGCGAGCTTGTAAATGCTCTTAATTCAATAGGGGTAACTCCGACAGACTTAATTGCCATACTTCAGGCACTTAGAATGTCGGGCAGCCTGCAAGCAGAACTACAAATAATTTAGGATGACAATGAGCGACGATTTTTATTCACTACAAACAAATACTATAACAAACTACTCGCAAGGTGCGGATTATGACGTAGTTAACACCATAAGGTCATCAGGCACGCAAAAAGAGCAGTTAAAAAAAGTTGCAAAAGAATTTGAAGCAATTCTTGTTTCAAAAATGCTCACACAAATGGATAAAACCGTTGACAGAGAAAACTCGATGTTTGGCGATTCAAAATACATGGACAACTTTAAATCCATACTTTTCAATCAAATAGGCAGAGATGTCGCAAACTCGCCTACATCAAACATCGGCTTTGCAAAACAACTCTATCAACAAATGGAAAAAACTGTTCCGGATGAAAATGTAACTACAAAGGATATTTTAGGTTAATATGACAATTTCAATGAACACAAATCAAATAGCGGATTCTCAGGCAATAAATCGCATATTTTATAACTATGCAATAAAAAACACACAAAACTTAGCGCCTAAAGAAGTACAAAATACCGACACAAAAGAAGACGACATTAAACTTATTCAAAACGATTTATTTAAAAATGTCGATGTAGAAGACATCAAAAACTCTGCAAAATTAATCGGGGAAGATATAACGGACGATGACATTAAATACGGTCTTACCTACGGAAGAAGCGTACTTGCAGACTATAGCGCATAGAGAGAAAAATGAGCGATATAACTTTTGAAAAAATAAAAGAAATATATATAAATATAAAAACACTGCTTGAAAATAAGCAAAAAGCACTCATTGAAAAAAACCTTGAGCTGCTTGCAAGTTGTGATGAAAAGTTAATCTGTGCTTATGATGAAATAAAAGCGATTTATGAGAAAAAAGACGAATTTGAACTCAATCAATCGCAAAAAAAAGAGCTAAATGAGATAACCGAGAGAATTAACAAACTTCAAAAAGATAACGAAGTGTTAATTACTCACTCCCTAAATGTTATAAATAAAATTTTTGAGGGAATTTTAAACATATCGTCTGCAAAAAATGCAGACTATAATCATTTGGGCAAGAAAAATCAAGACAGCACACTTGATATTTCTTCAATCACGGAAGAAGCCTAAGGCGTCAAAGGAGTTTTAAATGACGATAAATCAAACAATGAATATTAGTAGAGAGTCCATGAACAACTATCAGCACGCGCTTGCCGTCGTGTCGCAAAACCTTGCGAATATGAATGTTGACGGCTACATAAAATTACGTGCTGACTTTCAGACAAATCCTACATTTGGCGGTGACAACGTATACAGTCAAATAAGAGGGCTAAACGGTGCAAGCATAGCCAAAATTACAAGCTACGCAAATAGCGCTGCAGCCAACAGTCTAAGAGGTGCTAATTCAAACGCACAGTATTATTACACTCTTGGCACAATTATGGACCAGTTGAGCTCAATTTCCGATGAACTTGGAGAAGAGGGCCTGCAAGCAAGCTTTAAAGATTTCTTCTCAGCTGCACAAAATCTAAGCGCTAACCCTACAGACCCTTCTGCAAGAAGAATTTATATAGAAAGCGCACAAAGTGTTGCCCTTAAATTTAACTCAATAGCGGGTTCTTTAGATAAACTTCAAGAACAACTTGTAGGCAACTGGCAACAGCCTGCAACAATTGAGGGCAGTGATATATACATGAGCATACAAGACTTTAACAAAGGTCTTGAACGCCTTGCAGAATTGAACAAACAAATCGTTATACAAGGCGAGGGCGCAAGCAGCGGACTTATAAGTGAAAGAGAAAATCTCCTAAAAGACCTCTCCTCATATATGGACTTAAATGTCGAATACAACAAAAACGGGAGTGTAGATGTTAAAGTCGGAGATGTCAAGCTTGTATCAGGAGCAGAGCAGCAGCTTAAACTGAATGTTACCGCAGGAGATGCAACAACACCTGCTATTGTAACAGTTGAAAAAATGGACGGTACACTTGTCTTATCTAACGCTAACAGTGAAATACAAGGCGGTCAAATAGGAGCTATCCTTGATATTGTAAACACATCTGATGACGGTCTTATAACAATAAGCGGCATGAGAAGCAAAATCGATGAATTGGCAAATGCTTTTGCAACAGAAGTGAACAATGTCCAAACTTTTGTTGACGGAGATATCCAAGCTATGGCATTGGGCACCGACCCTGTGACAGGCGAGCAGATTTTAGTACCGTCAACAGAGCCCATATTTAACCTTGGCAACCCAATAACTGCAGGAAGTATAAGCGTTAATCAAAATGTTATAGATAATCCAAACCTTATAGCAACAGCTCGAGTTGACACATCAGTTGACGGCTGGGAGCATAATGTAGGAAACTCGGATAACATTGTTGCAACCGCACAACTAAGAGATAAAAACACCATGAGCACTTTTGGCGGCGATAACAATGTAACTTTTGAAGGGTTTTTAACCTACTTCAGCGGAGAAGTAGGGCTTCAACAAAGCGATATCGCAGGGAAATTTGAAACCGCAGATGCCATAAACCAATCCGAAAATACAAATTATCAAAGTATTACAGGCGTAAATTTGGACGAAGAACTTGCGGATATGATTAAATACCAAAGAGGTTACGAAGCCTCGGCAAGGATATTTAATGTAGCAAATGAAATCTATCAGGTTCTTGTGGCACTCGGTAAATAAAAAGGAATAAAACACTATGGGTATAAGAATTACAACTCAAATGTCTTCCAACCTGATGTTGACAAATATGAATAAAAATCTGTCGAACATCTATTCGACATACGAACAAATAGCATCAGGCAAAAAGCTCACCTCAGTAGGGCAAAACCCCTCTGACGGTACAAAAGTTATGAAATACAACAAACAACTTTCCCAGCTCGATGATTGGTCAAAAAACATAGAAACCGCAAAAGATGAAATTAACCAATCTTATGACACATTGGGTTTAATTCAGGAAAACCTGCAAAGGATAAACGAACTTACGATGCAGGCTGCTAACTCGTTTAACTCTGAGGACAGTTTAAATGCTATAAGAGATGAAGTTGAGCAAAGGACAAGAACAATAGCTCAACTTGCAAATACAAAATATCAAGATAAATACATATTTGCAGGAACTAACACATCAACCGTTCCTTATAGCCTTGATGATGACTTAAATGTTACATACTCAGGTACAAAACAAGACGGAAATTGGGAAAGAAATATTGAAATATCAGAAGGTGTTACAATGCCTCTTAACGTAAACGGCGAGCAAATTTTAGGAGATGAAAACGGCGGTATATTTGCTACACTTAAGCAATTAAATGATGCACTTGCCGACCCTGACATGGATGTAAAAGCAATCAGCGCTTGCCTTGACCCTATTCAAGCAGGAATTAAAAATATAACGGACGTGCAATCAACTCTTTCAAGCAGAGTTCAAAGATTGGATGCTACAAGCAACATAAACGAAAATGCAGCGCTTGGTTTAACCGAGATGAAGTCAAACCTTGAAGATACTGACCTTGCAGAAGCTACAACACAACTTATGATGTATCAAACAGCCCTTCAAGCTTCACTTCAGGCAGGTGCTTCAATTATGCAGCAAGCATCACTTCTAAACTATATTTAATTAATAAAATATAAACTTACCATTTTATAGCCTTTTGCCCAAGCGAGAGGCTTTTTTCTTTATATTTTACTTTCCGTTTGGAGCAAGAACCATAACTACATTTCTGCCCTCTAAAGCCGGAGCTTTCTCAAGAGCGTAAGTTCCTTCTTCAAAATCAGCTAAAAATTTGCTTGCCAAATCAAGAGCCAGTTTGTTGTGCTGCATCTCGCGGCCTCTTAGCATAACAACAACTTTTACTTTATTACCCGATGCCAAAAACTTTTTAGCGCTTTTTAGACGAACTTCATAGTCGTGAGTGTCTATTTTATAGCGCATTTTAACTTCTTTAATATCAACAGTATGCTGTTTTTTACGTGCTTCTTTCGCGCGTTTTTCTGTTTCGTATTTATACTTGCCCCAGTCCATAATTTTTGCAACCGGAGGAGACTGATTTGGAGAAACAACAACTAAGTCTAAATCCTTCTCTTTTGCCATATCGAGCGCTTTACTTGTGGCAACAAGACCATGGTTAACACCCTCGTCGTCAATGAGTCGTACTTCCTTTGCTCTTATTCTTTCATTGACTAATTCTTTTTGAGCTTTGATTTCTTTGTTAATTGTTTTATCTCCTTATTATTGTAACTTAGTAATTTTAGCATAAACATGCTCATTTGCAAAAGTCAAAAAGCCGACATCAAAGAATTAACTCAAATGCCGGCTTTTAAAAACATTTAATTCAACACTTATTTAACAAGTTCTTTGAATTTTTTACCTGCAGAGAAAGCAGGAACTGTTTTAGCAGCGATTTTAATTTCTTTACCGGTTTGAGGGTTGCGGCCTGTTCTTGCTGCTCTTTTTCTAGCTTCAAAAGTACCGAAACCAACTAAAGTAACTTTTTTGCCTTTAGCAACTGTTTTTTGTACTGTTTCAAGAATAGAAGCTACAACTTCTGCTGTTTGTTTTTGAGAAAGTTTAGCTTTTTCTGCAACTGCTTTTACTAATTCTTCTTTGTTCATCTATGAACCCCTTTCCATATTTACCCCTCTATTATACCTATTTATAGGCATTTGGCAAGCTTTTTTTAATAAAAAGGTTAAAATAACTGGTTTTTTAGCTGCAAAAAAGTTAAAACACTCACTACAATTGAGTTTTAACAACAGAAAATCTTACGTTTTTGTAAAAATAATTTAATATTTGATAGGCATTATAGCCTTTATTTGCAAGATTATTTGCCCCATGCTGGCTCATGCCAACACCATGGCCGTTCTTTCTTATACCGTCATCAAACGCTTTAACAGATTGGATATAAGGCAAATCCCTTGCCCAGACGGCACCCGAAGATACGGTTTTTCCGCCTGATGAGGCATGATAGTAAGCGGGAATTACCTTTCCGCCATAAGTTAGGACAATACCCTTTGTTGCCATAACTGCCTTTGTTGTTTGGGGAGTTTCTGCACTTGCGCCGCCATATGCCTGGTCAAGCGGAGTATCCTTAAGGTCATATCCGCTGTGTTTTCTTTTGCCAAGATTTGCTATAGCGTAACTCCTTGCTGCAATTGCCTGAGCTTTATGTGCTTCAAAGTTCCATTTAGATGGCATCTCAGAGGGCACAACACCTAAAAGATATTCTTCAATAGGAACATCGTTAATAACTACAAGTTTTTTATTTATGTTATATACGATAAATTCTCCCCTGTACCAGCGTTTTTTGGTAGCAAGAAAGCACTTCTTTTCTTTGGGTTTTAATTTTATATAGTTAGTTCCGAAACTGAAGTATCTTCCGTCAATCTTTATAACAATTACATTGTTGTAAGCTCTTATTGTATAGGGAGTGAAAGATTTAATTGTATAGAGCTCTTTACCGGTTTTACCATCCACTACAACACTTGGCTTGGATGAACCGATATATGTTTGTTTTACACCGTCATCAAGTCCGATTTTAATGGCATAAGCGCCCTGATGAGAAAATATCAAAGCAGCAAAAATAAATAATAAAGTTAAAACCGTCCTTCTCATACAGTGTATTTTATTTAAAACCTCCGCAATTATCATCAGGTATATGCATGAAAAATTTCATTTCAATTTATCTTTATAATTCCTGATGTAATCTATTATTTCTAATGATAACTGCTTTTTTGTATCAAAGTCAATTATCTTAAAATATTCCATGGCTTGAAACAATGTCTCATCATCATCCTGCCATCTTTTCCAAAGATAATTAAACGCATCTTTGTTTTCAAAACTAATATGCGCACCTCTGTTTTTTGCCTCTTCTATTATGTAGTTTGCGCAGTGGAGCTGAATATCTTTCGATGATTTTTCAAGCATATTAACAGCAAGACTCACTGTCGGGTCGAGGTCATACCATCTTTTGTTTTGAAAATTATTCTCACTCATTTTTGTCAGATTTTTTAATTGTCTTTGAAATCATATTTAATATTAGAAGCACTGCAACAAGAACAACGGTGCTTATATAATATTTACTGAAAGAACCTGCTATAAGTATTGAAATAACCGCACAACCCATTGCAAAAGTGGCTAAAATCAGCACAACTTTATCTTGAGAGCACCCATGGTGCAATAACTTGTGGTGAATATGCTCGCTATCAGCTACAAAAGGACTTGAACCTTTCATAATCCTTCTGATACTTGAAAATGCCACATCTAAAATAGGCACCGCAAGAATTATAAAAGGCAGATACATAACAGCGCTTGAAGAGTTTTTCATAATGCCAGTTATAGATAATGTTGCAAGCAAAAATCCCGCATAGAGCGCACCTGAATCTCCCATAAATATCTTTGCAGGGTTATAATTAAATGTTAAAAATGCAAGCATTGCACCCATTAAAATAAACGCAACAAGAGCTGATATAGGAGATGGCGGAGTCACAACCAGAGATACTATACCTATTGCAATACAACCTATAGTAACGATTGAACCTGCAAGCCCGTCAATACCGTCAATAAAGTTTGTTGCATTAGATATACCGACAATCCAAAGTAAACTTATCGGATATCCCCATATGCCAAGCTCAAAAGGAGAGTTCATCCAAGGAATGTATAATTCCTCAATTCTTACACCCAAAAGAATAACCATTGTAGCTATTGCTATTTGAATAAAGAGTTTAAATTTTGCATTAAGGCAGAAAATATCATCCACAAGTCCTAAAAGAAACATCAAAGACCCGCCGACAATAATACCGGAAAGCCCGACACCTTTTGGATAATAGCTCAATAGCACAAGAAATAAAAAGGTAAGCATTACAGAAATCCATACCGCTATACCTCCAAGCCTTGAAATTTGCCCGTGGTGGATTTTTCTTTCGTTTGGAACATCAACAAGTCCGGCTTTTTTTGAAAAATAAATCACCGGAGGAACGATAAAAATCCCCAAAAGATAAGCTATTATAGCGCCTATTATATGAGCTTGAGTAAGTTTAATCATTTTCTACACTCCACATTGCATATCAGGGTAAAGCGGATATTTTTTGCACAATTCAAGACTTCTTTGTCTTAGAACCGCCTCGTCCTCACGCTCTAAAATACCGTCAGCAATGATTTTTGCAAGAGTTTTCATATCTTCAACCTTAAAACCTCTTGTGGTAACCGCAGGAACACCGATTCTGACGCCTGAGGTCACAAAAGGACTTTGAGGGTCGTTTGGAACGGTATTTTTATTTGCGGTAATACCAATTCTCTCAAGCATATTGGCAACGTCTTTACCTGTTTTGTTGAGCTTTCTTAAATCAACCGTCATAAGGTGATTTTCGCTCTCGCCGCCTACTATATCAATACCCTCTTCCATAAGCGCACGAGAAAGGGCTTTTGAATTTTCTATAATATTTTTCCCGTACTCCTTAAACTCATCACTCAGTGCTTCTTTTAGCGCAACCGCTTTTGCTGCAATCACATGCTCTAAAGGTCCGCCTTGAATACCCGGGAAAACTGCTTTATCAATGCCTTGAGCATGTTCTGCCCTGCACATTGTAATACCGCCCCTTGGACCTCTTAGGGTTTTGTGGGTTGTTGTTGTAACAAAATCCGCATACGGAGCGGGCGAGGGGTGATAGCCCGTTGCAACAAGCGCTGCAATATGAGCAATATCAACCATTAAATACGCACCAACAAGGTCAGCTATTTCTCTAAACTTCTTAAAATCAATGATTTTAGAGTAGTTGCTGGCGCCTGCTATTATTAACTTTGGCTTATGTTCAAGAGCTTTATTTTTAACATCCTCATAATCAATTTCGCCGTTATCGTTAACACCGTAGCTTACAACATTAAAATAAAGTCCCGAAAAATTAACCGGTGAGCCGTGAGTCAAGTGTCCTCCGTTTGATAAATCCATACCCATAATGGTATCACCCGGTTTTAGTGCATACAAAAATACGGCCATATTAGCCTGCGCACCGCTATGCGGCTGAACATTAGCATGGTCAACTTTAAAGAGTTTTTTACATCTTTCAACCGCAAGCTCTTCGATTTTATCAACATTCTCGCAGCCGTTATAAAATCTTTTATAGGGCTTACCTTCTGCATATTTGTTTGTTAAAACACTTCCCTGAGCTGCCATAACCGCTTGAGAGGTAAAGTTTTCACTTGCGATAAGCTCAATTGTATTTTGCTGGCGTTCAAGTTCTTGTTTAATAAGACTTGCAACTTCGCTATCAACTTTATTTACTATGTTTAATTCCATTTTCAACTCCTTTTCCCCATAGAAATTATTTTACCTTAAAATTTTTTGTTGTACAATAATTTTACCTACAGAAGGATTGACAACAATGAAAAAGAAAAATATCAGAAATATAGCCATTATCGCCCACGTTGACCACGGTAAAACGACTCTTGTAGACTGTATGCTTCAACAGACAGGTGTTTTTAAAGAGCACCAAGAGGCAGGCGAGAGAGTTCTCGACAGCAATGACATCGAACGCGAGCGCGGTATTACAATATTATCCAAAAATATTTCAGTAAACTATAAAGGCGTAAAAATTAACGTCGTTGATACCCCCGGCCACGCAGATTTTGGCGGTGAGGTAGAACGTGTTTTAGGCATGGTAGATGGGGCACTTTTAATCGTTGATGCTCAAGAAGGCCCTATGCCGCAAACTCGCTTTGTACTTTCTAAAGCACTTGATTTAGGTATAAAAATTATTGTCGTAATAAATAAAATCGATAAACAGGGTGCTGACCCAAACGGCACAATTGACAAGGTATTTGACCTGTTTACAGAACTAACGGACAGAGAAGACCTAATAGACTTCCCGATAATTTACGCCAGCTCACTGCACAAATTTGCAAAAAAAGAGCTAAACGACGAAGAAAAAGACATAACACCGCTTCTTGACTGCATTTTGGAAAACATTGAACCTCCCGTTGCAGATGATGATTTGACATTGCAATTTCAAGTAACAACACTTGATTACAACGACTATGTCGGAAGAATTGCAATAGGCAGAATTAAAAACGGAGTTTTACATTCGGGCGAACAGGTGACGCTTATTAAAGCGGACGGTACTATGCAAAAAGGCAAAATTGTAAAACTCTTTGGCTTTAAAGACCTTGGCAGAGTTGAGATTGAGGAAGCAAGCGCAGGTGATATCGTAGGTATTGCAGGTTTTTCAGACATTCAAATAGGTGAAACAATATCAAGCCTTACAAACCCTGTAGCGCTCCCGCTTATAAAAATTGACGAACCTACACTACAGATGAATTTTTCAATCAACAATTCACCTTTTGCAGGTCAGGAAGGCAAGTTTGTAACAAGCCGTCAGTTAAGAAAAAGACTCTACTACGAGCTTGAAAAAAATGTTTCCCTAAGAGTTGAAGACACTGATTCAACAGATGTATTCAGAGTTTCAGGCAGAGGTGAATTACACCTTGGTATATTAATTGAAACAATGAGACGCGAGGGATATGAATTTGCGGTTTCAAAGCCTGAGGTAATATTTAAAAAAGTTGACGGACAAACACTTGAGCCTTATGAAAATCTTATAATTGACGTGCCGCAAGAATACGCAGGCTCCGTCATTGAAAAACTCGCCTCAAGAAAAGCTCAAATGCAAAATATGGAAACAGGCGAAAAGCGCACAAACATTGACTTTTTAATTCCCGCAAGAGGACTGATAGGCTTTAGGTCTGATTTTGTAAGAATTACAAAAGGCGAAGGTATTATGTATCATACATTCTCCCACTACGGAGAATACGCAGGCGACATACCTCGCCAGAGAACAGGCTCTCTTATTGCTTTTGAAGACGGCGAAGCAATTCCTTATGCACTTCATCAATTTGAAGACCGCGGAGTGTTCTTTGTTACACCTAAAACTAAAGTCTACAGAGGTATGATAATTGGCGAGTGCAACCGTCCGCAGGATTTAGCAATAAACATCTGCAAGACTAAAAAGCTTACAAATATGCGCTCGGCAACGGCTGATGTTATGGTAACTCTGCAAGCTCCAAAGATTATGAGTCTTGAAGATTGCCTTGAATATATAGCCGAAGACGAGCTTGTTGAAGTAACACCTAAAAACGTCAGAATGAGAAAAGCTAATCTAAATTTTAAGAAATAGCGCAAGCCAGAGTGAGCCTAAGGACTTGCGATGAGCAAGACCGCAGGCGCAACTGTTGATAGGCGATGCCCGCAAACTCTTAGCGAGCTAAAGCGAGCCTTAGAGTTTGGAAATGCCCTTGGGGTGCGTAGGATAATCGAGCGCAACGGCGCGAGATACCCACAGGAGCATAGCGCAAGCCAGAGTGAGCCTAAGGACTTGCGATGAGCAAGACCGCAGGCGCAACTGTTGATAGGCGATGCCCGC
>CALUSB010000022.1 GCA_944323335.1 Candidatus Gastranaerophilales bacterium | reverse complement strand
CCCTCAGATTCGCTTCCTGCATATCCTTTACCATCTTCAGTACTTACAACCTGAGAACATCCTGAAGCAGAAGAACAAGTTGCAAGGGTAGATGTCTGAGCACCGACACCTGATGTTGTAGCTCTGTTACCTCCTATACCACCGTTAGCATAATATGTTCCTTTAACTACTGCGCCTCTTTTATGAACAATCTTTGTAGCTCCGCCCTGACTTCCGTTACTTCCCGCAGAACCGCCGTTACCTCCTGAACCTATTGTTATCTCTAAAGTGTCAGATGGAAGAACACTTATTGTCTGAGTATACTTAGCCCCTGAAGCTCCGCCGCTTCCTCCATATGGCGTCCAATCCCTTATTTCGTAGACGCAAAAAGTAATGCCGGAATGACCTGCTCTTCCTGTATTTGTACATGGTAGCCCATTGCAATACATGTAGTTCCCGTAACCATCCTTGACTGTAGTCCATGTAAAGACGCCATCTTTCAATGGATGGTCACCATGATGGCAATAGCTATCACCGCCGGGCCATTGGCAATTTGTTGTTACGAAATTTGCAGTAACAGCTGTAGTTGGATAAAAATCATACATCATATATACATCTAAATACTGTGGCGCTAAATATTTAAAATTAGGAGCTGGGCTTGCATTTATTATCCTCTGCATTTCAGATACTTTTAATAATCGTGCATGGTGAACAATATCCTCTTCTTTTGTAAGGTGACAAACCGCCCCCCAGTTTAGTGCACCGGGCAGATAACAGTCGCAATAACTTATTGCACCGCTTGGTGAACATGCCATTCTTTCTTCGGGGCGAATTGAACCGGAAGCAAGTCTATATGTTATGCCTATATTTGCTCCTCCTGCTGTGTATCTGTGGCAAACTTGGCTTAAGGTAGTTGACGCAGTGACATTTTCAGCAGGTTTTGCTATATATAAGTCTGAACCGTGTCTTCCATAGCCTAACGTATTATCCATATTTTTATTGAAATAGCATAAGTCTCTGCCGTTATCTGCCATACCAGGGAGCTTTATATACGGGCAATCTTCGCTTCCTGTCTTGCCGTATCCGCCGCCTCCGCCGCCTCCTGCGCCGTAGAGAGTAAAGGTTATTTTATTAACTCCCTTTGGAACAGTCCATGTAGTGGTATTTAAAAAAGTAGCATCTTTATCAATATAGCTTGCACCTCCGCCACCTCCGCCTCCGCCTGCACCTTGCAGGAAGAGAGTATTTATGCCAATTGGAACATCAAAAGTATAAGTACCGGGGTTAGCATAAATTTCAAGCCCCTTTTTATTATCAGTCTGCACACTGATACTTTCTTTCATCCTCTTTGTTATAACAGGAGCAAGTGCCACCATAATAACTGATATTACAAGTACGGCTGTTAATAATTCAGCCAAAGTAAACCCTTTAAATTTTTGCGCAGCGCAAATATTTTGAGCCATAAACAGACTCTCCCTTCGTATCTTAATTTAAAATTATCTTATTACACTCTATCACGTTCGTGAACGTGATAGAAACATATTACACTTATTATTTAGAAAATGCAACAAAACGAGAATAAAAAAATAATATCTCAGGCTGTGGGTAAAGTCTTAAAAGACTTAAGAGGGGATAAAAGTAACTATCTTTTGGGGGCAGAGTATGATATTTCAACCTCGCTTTTAAATCACATTGAAAGAGGCATTAAAGACCCGCAACTCACAACCGTTTTTAAGCTTTCCGAAGCTTTAGGGATAAGACCTTGGGAGTTTGTAAAGAAAGTTGAAGAAAACCTGCCCGATGGGCTTTCTCTGATTGATAATTAAAATTTTAATTTAGATGTAATAGGTTGAATGTACTCGGCTCTATTAATTGAGCGTGAGTCAACAATAGGGCCAGGGGGCATTATTGACCATTTAAACTGTGCAAATTGTACTCTTTGAGCAAATTTTTGCAACCAGAGTTTTTTCTGCTCGTGCGTAATTGTATGTTTTTTCTCGTACAAAAATACTTCCTTGAGCATTTCATCCGCTCTTTGTTGAAGATTTTCTAGTCTCCAAATAACTTCATCTAAAAATTCATAAGGCATAAGTGCTTCTTCTGCAAGGAGCGGTTTGCCTGTTTTTGGGTTTATTGCAAGTTCTGCCCCCGGAGGTTTTATAAGAATAGCTTCAGGGATTGCATTTTTTGTTTTTCTGTTTTCATTCATCCACCTTGCAAGCGCAAAGAGTTTTGTCTTTGTGACGTCGCAAATCGGTGCAAATCCGCCAGACATATCGCCGTTTATTGTAGCGTAACCCATATATAGCTCTGACTTATCGGATGTTGCGATAGGCAGAGTGGAGGAAAATTCGTTTGATATACCCCAGAGTATCATTGCTCTTGAGCGAGCTTGAATATTATCAAATGTAAGAGGTGCTTTGTATCTGTATTCCCCCCAAACGCTTTGGATTTCATCAAATACCTTGCTAAAAGTATTAGACGACGCGTCTGTCATATCTTTTATAGGTATTTCAAAAAAGTTAATGCCAAGGTTTTGCGCAAGCTCTTTTGCGTCGTTTTTGCTTTGAGAGCTTGTTATTTTAGATGGCATAGATACACCTGTGACATTTTCTTTTCCAAGCGCATCGGTCAATAAAACCGCACAAGCTGAAGAATCAAGACCACCCGAGAGTCCTAAAACCGCACGTTTAAAGCCGTTTTTTCTAAAATAGTCTTTTATGGCAGTTGTTATTGTTAAATATGTGCGCTCTAAATCTGGCTCATAGTCCAGCGAAAATTCTTTTTGAGAATTCAGAGTTTTTTCAAGTCCTTTTGGCAGGGGTTCAATTCTGTTTTGGGTATTATCAAAAATATTTACCTCAAAAAAGTCCTCTTCAAATGACTTTGCCCTTGCTATAAGGTTTCCGTTTTTATCGTAAGCTCTTGAAGTACCCGAAAATGTTATACAATCAGTGCTTCCTGATTGATTTACATATAAAACGGGCAGTGAGTATTTTTTGGCACAATTTATGAGCATGTTGTTTAACAGCTGTTCTTTTTTTGTGCGCGTGGGGGAGGCAGAAAGGTTTATTAGAAAATCAGGTTTTTGTTCTTTTATAAGTGTTTCAACAGGGTCGATTTTATAAAGAGGTTTTTTAAAAAAGTCAAAATCATTCCAGCTCTCTTCGCAAATTACAACTCCTGCACGCAGTGAGTTAAAATTTATAATTCTGTCTTTTGAGATAAATTCTGCTGCCTCAAAGTATCTTGATTCGCTAAATTCCGAGTATGTGGGCAAAAGCGACTTTCTCATTATTTTTTCAATTTTGGTATTATTAATGTATGCAACAGAGTTAAAATATTTTTTTCCGAATTTTTGTTTATTAAACTCACAAAAACCGATAAGAACGCTTATATCTTTGCACTCAAGTGCAAGTTTCTCAAGGTATTTTATATTTTCTTCAACAATTAATGGATAGCGCTCAATGATATCTACGGGAGGGTATCCTAAAAGAAATAACTCAGGAAAAACAACGAGTTTTATACCTTTTTTTTGAGCTTGTTTAATGCACTCAAGTGCCTTGTTGTAGTTATATTCAATATCTGCAACTATCGGATTTAGCTGCGCAAGTAGTATTGTGTTATTTTGCATAAACAGATAATACTACAAAAATACCCATGCGAACAATTAAAGAATATCTATAAGGGTTTAAAATTTTATCTGAGGTTATTTTATGAAAAAAGTTTTATATATTTTGTTTTTATTTTTAATATTTTCAAATTTTGCACTTGCTGATGTGCAAAAAAAATCTGCTAACTTAAAAGAATCCGTTATAAGTTCTCAAAAAGAAAAGTACTCGGAGTTGAATTTAACTCAAGAGCAAAGAGAGTTTTTAGGCTTTATTGAGAAAGAAAAAAGAAATGAACTTTTTTCAATAACTTCAAAAATAAAAAGAAAAAATATGGAGCTTGAGGCGCTTATATTAAGCGAAGCAAGTCCTGATGATTTTTCACTGAAGTTAAAGGCTTTAGAGGGGGATATTTCTAAACTTTGTCAGGATGCAATAAACGCAAGAAAAAAAAGTGAAGAAAAATTCACTGCAATTCTTGATGACAGGCAAAAAGAAATTTATAAGAATATATATTTTAAAAAAGCCAACCCCGTGCCAACGGGCGCTGCAACAGGAGTGAAAGAGTTTAAGTATGAATCTTGTAGCGGTGATAACGCGGCGGGCGCTTGTAAAATTGAAGATTTGCTCAAAAAGAATGATAAAAAAAGTAACTAATTGCCATAATTAAAACGCTATACTATAATCTACATATATATTTTTGTATGGAGATTTTTCATTATGAAAAAGAAGAGCGGTTTTACACTTGCAGAGCTAATGATTGTGCTTACAATTCTGGGTATAGTTGCAGCGGTTTTAACGCCTATTATTTTTAACGCTGCGCCAGATGAAAATAAATTAAAATTTAAAAAAGCATACTACACCCTGCAGCGTACAACTGATGCTGTATTAAACTCTGATACATACCCTGAGGGTGATATGAGTAGGGTTACAAATGCTGATAAGACATTTTGCTATGCATTTTCCGATATGTTAAATACAATGTATGATAACTGCGAAGGTACGGGCGCTATAGAAGTGAACTCGGGAAATGCTTTTGTATATGATCCATCAAGTGCTTCAACTTCGCTTGATACGCTTGATGGATATTGTACGGCAAAAACAGTTTCTGACCCGTTAAATGGCGGTAGTTCAAATCTGCCTAAATTTATAACCCAGGATGGTATATTCTGGTGGGGATTTGATTTTGATTTTGACCCTGATGATGCAAGCTATAGTTCGGGTATCAGAACAGATTATGCCGTGGTCTGTGTTGATGTGGACGGTGTAGGAGAAGAACCTGCTTTTGGTTTTGGTATTAGATATGACGGTAAAGTTATAGTTGGTAACAAAGCAAGAGAATGGCTCAAAGAGGGTGCAAATTCGGTAATACATTCAGAAAATTAAGGTAGTAAAAATGGAAGAGAACAAAAATTTAGCAACGATAGGTATATTTGGCGGTTCAGGATTTTATAAATTTCTTGACGATATTGAGGAGTATACAATTGAAACTCCATACGGTTTAACAAGCGATAAAATTGCAATAGGCTCTGTTGCAGGCAAAAAGGTGGCTTTTATGCCTCGACATGGTAGAAACCATCATCTTGTGCCGCATAAGGTAAATTACAAAGCTAACGTGTGGGCAATGAAGCATATTGGCTGCAAGAGAGTAATTTCACCCTGTGCAGCAGGCAGTTTGCAAAAACATGTCAAACCAGGTGACATTGTTTTTTGCGACCAGTTTGTAGATTGGACAAAAGGCAAGAGAGAAGATACCTTTTTTGAAGGGCCCATTGTGACGCACGTAAGCGCTGCTGACCCTTATTGTCCCTACATGAGAGATGTTGCAATAAAAAGCGCTGAGAGTTTGGGCTTGAGTATTCACAAAACGGGTACTGTTGTTGTTATAAACGGTCCAAGGTTTTCAAGTAAAGCAGAAAGTAAGTTTTTTACATCTCAAGGTTGGGAAGTAATTAATATGACTCAGTATCCGGAGGCCTATCTTGTTAAAGAAATGGATATGTGTCCGCTTAACATTTCGTTGATTACAGATTATGACGCAGGTCTTGTTGGTGATTGCGAGCCTGTTTCTCATGGCGCTGTTATGGAAGTTTTCAAAAATAATATTTCTAATCTTGAAAAATTACTCCGGGTAATTATCGAAAATGTTGATGAAAATAAACCATGTAAGTGTCATACTACAATGAAAGATTCAAGATTTTAATAAAGGAGTAAAAAATGAGCGTATCAATGGCGGTATACAGGCTTTTTGACCTTATAATGCTCCTTATGCTGGTAAAAATATTCCTGACTTGGATACCAAATATAAACTGGTATAACCAGCCCTTTAAGTTTTTAAATGAATTTACTGAGATTTTCTTTGGAGTATTTAGGAAAATATTACCGCCCTTTGGCATGCTTGATTTATCACCTATAATAGCTTTTATTGCAATTAGAATTGTTCAGGTAGCGCTGACTAGAGCACTTGTTGCCTTGGGTTTATAAAAATTGCTTGCAAGCATGTTATGTGTGTGGTAAAAATTATATATGTTGTGCCCTGATAGCTCAGCTGCTAAGAAAGCAAACAGCTTTCTTAAAAAATATGCAACTGTTGCTCTATCCGGCGGTAAGACGAAAATTGAATAATAATATGCCCTGGTAGCTCAGCTGGATAGAGCAACTGCCTTCTAAGCAGTAGGTCATGCGTTCGAATCGCATCCAGGGTATTTTTATTGTTTTAATTTCAATTTCAAATCAAGATGAATGATGTCGAAAAGTGCCGTGCGCAAAAATTACATTGCTTGCGAAGCTTTTAAAAACTCGTCCATACTTTGCATTTTCGGCATTGTATTTTGCGATATTTTGTTTAATACAGCAGGACCTTGTGCCATTGCATTTGTCTTTGGAGTGTTTTGTGTTAAATTTTGAGTTTTTATGGTATCTGCTTTTTTGTTTTTAAATTTCAAAAATGCAAATGCCCCTGCTGCAACTACACCCCCTGCAATTAAAAATATTACAGGCTTATTTTTAAATATATTTTTTGTTTTTTGCGGCAGCTCTTCTGCCATTTGTTCGGCCGTTTCCTGAATCGGCTTATTTATTTCTTGCAATCTTTCTGCCACTCTGTATATTTCTTGAAAGGCACTGTATGTTTCATCTGATGTATTTATATCGGTAAGAGCAAGAAACGCATTTTCAATTGTTTGTTTTGCATTTGGTATACATTTGGGATAAAGTTTTGCAAGGTCTTGCCCTGTGCACAAATAATCATAAGCCAGTTTGTTTATCTTTAGTAAGCGCTCATAATCTTCTTTGGTCAACTGTGAATATATTTCATCAAGCTGTTCAATTTTTGGTGCAAGTTCGCGCCTTGCTTTTTTAAGAGTATCGACCGTTTTTTGCGTTATTTCAAATTCATCCAGATTAACCTGTTTCGCGGTACGGTGAGGCTGTAAAATGCCCTTATCCACATCGCCCATTTTTGAACTGTCAAGACTATATAGTATAGCTGCTCCATCGTCGCCGGCAGTATTTGCATATTCTTTCATTGCAGCAATATTTTCTGCGCTGTTAATAGTTTTATCTACAAGTGATTGCATATCATCCGCTATTATGACTGTATATTTGCCTGTTTTTTTAAAATCAGCTTCCGAAGCTTCAAGTGCGTCAATTAAATTATTCTGATATGTATCCAAGTATTCTTGTCCGGATTTCCCCTGTGGCTTGGGTACAACTACTGGATTATAGCGAAAGCCTTTTTGCAGCATATCGTAAAAAATAGTACAGTTACTTGTAGTAGCTTCTTGTCCCCATTTTACTTTCATAAAAAACGGATACAGGTCAAGTATGTCATCGGCAAGTTGTTTATTTGCGGAAGTAAGTAATGAACAACAGCTGTCACAATCAGCTTTGCCTCTTCTTAAATTCCGAAAGTTCATTGTATCCGTAAGCTGCTTATATACCTCATCTACAGCCAGCATATCAGGCATATTGCGTATCATTGAAAAAAGTTTAAATGTAAAAACGCGTTCTTTTTTTACACCGTCGTTTTGCAGCTCTACTGCTTTTTTTATAATATCGCCCGTTGATTTTTTATGTTCTTTTACAAGCGGTACAATTTCATCCTGCAATTTGCTTAATTTTTTAAGAAGTTCGTTTTGACTCGGTACTGCTCTTTCAAAAGTGTCATTTGCGCAAAATGAAACATTATGCGCATAGTTAGTACGAGCATTGTTTATTTGCGCCCTGTTTGTTTTTACATTGTATAAATCAACAGCACCTATTTTCACTATTCTTCCCCTATGAATTTTTTATATTCTTGATTGAAATATTCAACGGATTCTTCATCAAGAACGGGTGTTATGCCGGCATTTTTTAGATAATCTATTATCGCTTGTTGCTTTATATTTAAATATCCCAACTGAGTTATCATTTCGTTGCATATGTTAACAATTTGAGCATTGTTAAATCTTAAGCCTGTATTATTCTCAATCTTCCTAAGTTCTTTTGTAATTTCCGAATAATCCAGAGGTTCGTTTTGTGCTGCTTTTAGGTAGTGCTCTAATACTTTTTCCATATTTTCATCATCAGGTATATCAATTGACATTCTTATGGGGAAGATTTCAGGATTATTCATATCTACAGAAAGTATAGAAGGTGAATTTGTAGAAGCAAATACACTGCAATGGTATTTTTTGGAGCAGGTTTTGATAAATTCTTCAAATTCTTTGCCTATCGGGGAATTTTTACCTATTACTTTATCTATTTCATCTACAAAAATTACGGTACGCTGTCCGGTTTGTTTAAAACGGTTTTCTGATTCTTCGGCTTGTTTTTTAAGTTCGTTCATAAAACGCTCATACCTTGTTTCGCCGCTTCTTGTCTTTATTGGCACAAGTTTACAGCCTGTTTCTGTGGCAATACTTTTTGTAATATATGTTTTGCCATTACCATACGGGCCAAAGAATAAAATACTGCCAAAAATATCAGGGGATTTGCCGGATTGTTCATCCCTTACCTTGTTTATAAATACATCATTTAAAACTTGCTTTTCATAATCATATCCCGCAACCCTTGAAAAGCCTTTAGCACTGCGTGCTGATTGTATAATTTCGGCGCTATATTTTTTGCTAGCTTGTTCCAGTATATTTTTAACTATTGCTCTATCAAGTTCATCTATTTTTCTAATGTATTCATTCTGTGTTTCGGCCATCTTTATTAGAAGTTCGTCCTTTAAATCACAAGTCTTGATATCACCTTTTCTTGAAGCTTCTTCCTTTTTCCTTGTAGCTTCATGCTGTATTTCACTCAGTGGTTTTGCAAGATAACCATTTCTTACAAAACCTATTTTGCTTAAATACGGATGCTCACACCTTATTTGTTGCTCGGCCTTTTTTGCTTTTGCTGTGGCTTCTTTTTCTATATCATCTTTCAGTTGTTCATATGTTCTTATGGTAATACTGTCATAAGTGTCACTCAGCTCCTGGTACGCTTTTTGCATTTCTTCAAGCGCTACCCTCTGGGGACTGATTTTGGCATTTGCACTATTGTTTTCTTGCCTATTGTTGCCAAGTACTTTTATTCCTTTAAAATTTATGTTTGAAATTCCCAAAACCTTCATTTTTGCTCCTTTATAATAAACATTCATCAGAATCGCTAATAGGTATATCTATTCTTAGCCCTACTCTGTGTGGTTGCAATGTACCCTTATCCAGATTCTTTATATTATCTTCTGTAGTTCTAAAAATGATAGTTGAATGATAATCTTCGTCAGCAGTATCCATATACTCTTTTAATGCAGCTATATTTTCAGGACTGTTGTATCTTTTATCCATTAGCTTATCAAATTCGTTTACATGGATAATTGTACGGCGACCTGTTCTTTGATATTTTTCTTCTGCTTCTTCAAGTGCGTCAATTACTTCATTCTGCAATGTATCGCAATCTTTATAATAATGTTTGAAAGTATGGTCTGCAACATCAGAAATATTTGTATCCAACCAATTAACAATAGTTTGTGTCACTCGTTCTCTATCGCATACGAGCATTATGCAATTTGGTAAAACTGCTTGCCCGTCTATTTTATCTGAGGCAAGTTTTTCTATAAAAGGACGCAGTTGGTCTTTTGCTGAATCAATTTTTTTGATTAATTCATTTCTTAAATCCATTTTTTCTCTTACATCATCATATATTTGCTCTTCAGTTGAAGTGTTGACTCTACCTTTAGATGCATCAGTACTTCTCCAGCCGCGTGCCATGCTGTTTATTTTATCTTCGTATGCAAATTTGCCAGGCAGACAGCTATCTATGGGTATTAAGTCTCGATAATGGAAGCTGCCGTCTTCAATATTTAAGCAAGGTCTTGGGGGTTTTACGATGCCTTTTAGTCCAGGGTTTCTATATGGATACATCATATTCCATAATTGCCTTGCTTCTTTTGTCATATTATTCATTTCAAGTTTTGCAAAGGCGTATTTTTGTGCAAAATTGCACATGTTTATGTAAATTTCCTCTGTTTGATATGTATATATGGTCTCGTAGTACCCTTCGGTATCATATATAATTTTTGAAATTTTCCTTGCGCAATCTTCTTTTGATTCGATTGCTTTATCTATTTTCTCCATTATTTTCTTAGGGTCGTTACTTTCGTCCCAAAAGTCATACTTGCCATTAAAAGAAATTTTATTATGAGGTGAGTTGATAAAATTATTGCCGCCAGAGAGATTTTGAGACTTCAAGGCGGCAACTTTTTGAGTTGTAAATGTTTTAACGGGGGTTATTTTTGATATGTAAGACAAAGGGCCTCCTATAAATATATTTGTTAACATTTTGATAAAACACATGATTACAAAAGTTTTTATATATCATTTATTAAATCTCGTTATTTTTACAAATCTTTACAAAATTTAGCAACGGATTAAGAATTTATGCTTTTTATTGAAATATTTAGCATTATTTTCAACCAACCAAGTTCGAAACTCGACAACTCTATGGTAGATAATTAGAGAGCTTAAGCTCTCTTTTTTTATTTAAAATTGCTCATTTGTCTAATTAAAACCCGTCAAGTTACTTCATATTATTTAAAAATGAAGTTGAGGTTCTTTGCTATCTTTATTTTAATTTTTTTGCCACGCATTGCTTTTGCTAACAACATTGATGTTGCCACTTTTGATGAGCTTATTCAGTCCGGTTCTCAAAGCTCAAGCGGTTACACTATTACTATAACGGATAATCTAACCTCTGACAGTTCAATTGGTAACAGTTTTTATACAAAAGATGTTTCATTTTTGGGACAAAACCACAGCATTGACGGAAAAGATATTTTTGGCGGTTTTGTTCTAAGTCAGGGCAGCACTTTTGATAGTTTAAGAATTTTAAATTGCAAGGGACAAATTTATAATAACTCATATTTTGCAGGGGCTATTTTTAATACCACGGGTACAACTTTAGTTAATAACTCTGCTTTTAGCGGTAATTATGCAGACGCCCAAGGTTTTAATTTCTCTGTCGGCGGAGCTTTGTATAACTACACTAATGCTGAGTTTGATATAACAAGCTCACTTTTTAATAATAATTACACCCATGGTGCAAACGCTCAGGGTGGCGCTGTTGGTAATGAGGCCGGATCAAATGTTATAAATATCACTGATTCAGTCTTTAATTCAAATTATACCTCAGGTTCTGCTGTTTCGTACGGCGGCGCAATATATAACGGCAGCGGCGCTACCATGAGTATAAAAAATTCGCTATTTAACAATAATTACTCACAAGCTAGCGCAAGCGATGCATATTTGTACGGAGGAAGTATCTATAACACGGGTAATATGAAAATAGATAACAGTTATTTTTCAAACAATCATATCGTTGGAAGCACAAACTCTTTTTCTTACGGTGGCGCAATACATAACAACTCAAATTTAACAATAACAAATTCAACTTTTGACAGTAATTACATTAATTCAGATATCGACACCTCGGGCGGTGCTTTGTATAACTACCAAAACGGTAATATTACAATAGAAAATTCAACCTTTAAAAATAATTATATAGGTGCTCAAAGCAGCCGCGGGGGTGCTATAGGTAACGAGGGCGTTATAACGATAATAAATTCTACATTTGAAAATAATAAAGATACTGACGGCCTAAACGATATTTTTACGAATAATACGGTTAATTTTGACGGCAGCGGTACAACAAATATTCTAAGCGGCATAAGGGGTAGTGGCACCATTAACAAAAACGACTCGGGAGTTTTAAATCTTGGGGGTAACAATTCAAGATACTCCGGTGCTTTTGCTCTAAATGGCGGTACGGTTAATCTGCTTGCGGACAGTTCTTATTTTGGCGCGAGTGCGACAAGTTTTTCAAACGGTGTTAATTTTAATATGCAAAACGGACAAATAGACAGTGTGAATTTTGGCTCAATGGCACTTGTCGGGCAGTCAAATATTTATCCTGACGTTAATTTTTATACAAACACTATGGATACAATTTCAGCTTCAAGTTTATCGGGCAGCGGCAACATTCTTGTGCCAAATCTTGCAATTGAGGGTGTTCCGCAAGCAAGTTTTATATCAATCCCTTTTGCGGATGATATTTTGAAAAATTCGGTTTCTTATCAAAGTAAAATTATAAATACTCCTATTTACAATTATCTGTCTTACTATGACTCAACAAATGGTAATTTCGACTTTAGCCGCCAAGGTTTTTACCAGGGGGTTTTTGCTCCTGCAGTTGCTGCGCAGGCTGCTGGCTATCTGCTGCAGATTGACACTTTGAATAATGTTTTTTCTAATCTTGATATGGTTATGATTATGGAGAAAAACAAAAAAATCTCTCTTGATTTTAAAGATAAGCTGGCCTACGGCGGTCAAAATCAGTTTATATATTCTCCCCTTGCAATCCCTGAGCAAAGAAACGGCATTTGGTTTAAGCCTTATTCTGTTTTTGAAAATATTCCTCTTAAGGGCGGCCCCAAGGTATCTAACGTCGGCTATGGCGGATTAATCGGGGGTGAAAGCGGTTTAATTGATATTAAAAGAGGTTGGAAATTCCTCTATGGAGGATATGCCTCATATAACGGCTCGCATCAGGCATATGATGGTATAGGAATTTATAATAATGGTGGTTTAGCGGGGTTAGATGCGGCATTTTACAAGGGCAATTTTTTTACTCTTTGGAGTGCTAATGTCGGTGCAAACTGCGCTAAGGCACATACTGATTTTGGAAGTGATAATTTTACAATGTTAAATACTTCTGTTGCTCAAAAATCGGGATTTAATTTTGAATTTTTTGACAACAAATTCATTTTTCAGCCCAGTATTATGACCTCATATGCTTTTATTAATACATTTGACTATACTTCCGCTTCGGGTGTTTATATGGATTCAAAGCCGTTAAGCGCTATACATATTGAGCCTCAGATAAAATTAATAGGTAACTTTAAAAACTATCTGCAGCCATATTTTGCAGTGTCATTTGCTTGGAATATTATAGATGATACCAGATTTAGTGCTAATGATGTTTATTTGCCCGAGTTATCGGTAAAACCATATGTACGCTACGGTCTGGGTGTGCAAAAAAGAATAGGCGATACTTTTAGCGGATTTTTGCAAACTTATATAACAAGCGGAGGCAGAAACGGTATAGGTATACAAGCGGGTTTTAGATGGTCATTAGGTAAAGAACATAGCCAAAATAAGTCATATAAGGGTTCTTTACCTCAGAAACCTGAGCCTAAAATTACCTTGAACAATATTAAACCTCTGGATTTTTAATTCATAAAACTTAACTATCTGGCAATTTTTAAAAACTTTTGCCTTAAAAAATTAGGGCAAATTATTATGCAGATAACAAAGCTAAATAATTTTTTATATCAAAAAACTTCTGGGCAAAAACCCCATTGTGCTCGAAAATTTGGCGTCTTAAGTGCCGATACTTTTGAAAAAACCTCTCAGCCTAACTTTACTTCAAGACATATAATGGATGTAAATCTTAAAAGAAGAAGCACAAAAAAACCGATCGAAGCGCAAGTTGTAAAGCTTGATGCTTCTCAGGATGATGCAAAATTAATGCTAAATTTACTTTCTTTTTGGGCTGACAGTGAATATATTTGTTCAATAGCTGATTCTTATTACAATGATAAGGATTTTAATATTTACGCAATTGCCTCAAAAAATAAGAAAAAGTTAAGTACAAAAGATATCAAGAGTCTTTTTGTCGTAAAAATAGAAAATAAAAAGGGACTTAAAGTCTGCGACCTTGAATTTTTACAATCTGCCTCCGAAATTGCAGACAATCCTAAAAGTTCAATAAAAGGCTCGGGCGAGGTAGCGCTTTATTATGTCGTTAAACTTGCAAAAGAAAATGACTGCGACAGGGTTACTTTAACAAGTACAAATAATTCGTTTTATGAAAATATGGGTTTTGAAATGGGAGCTAAAAAATATCCATATTCAAAAATTACGCCCTTTTATCTTGAAAAATCGGATTATGATTGGTTTTTAAAAAGAGTTGAGGATAAATACGGTTTTTAATTCACTTTTCTTGATGTTTTGTAACAGTTAGATTTATACATTATCTTTTTATGTTATAATCTGCTGGTAGAGGATATCTAAATACAATGGATTCAAGTTCTAAGGTGGAAAAAGTACTAATAACAGGTGGCGCAGGCTTTATTGGTTCTCATATTTCAGACAGATTGGTTGAGAGCGGCTTTGGTGTTGTAATTCTTGATGACTTATCTTCGGGTAATCTGAATAATCTTAAATGCGATAGCAGTAAGATTAAATTTTATCAATCAAAAATCACCGACACATCGATAGAAGAAATTTTCGCAAAAGAGAAGCCTGATTATTGCATTCATTTGGCTGCACAAACAAGTGTAAATCATGCCATGGGTGCGCCGCTAAATGACGCTGATATTAATATCATTGGCTCCGTGAATATTTTCTCTCTTTGCAAAAAATACAATGTAAAAAAAGTAATAATGGCGTCAACTGCAGCAGTTTACGGTGAGCCAAAGTATCTTCCTGTGGACGAAAATCATGATGTAACCCCTATGTCTTTTTACGGACTGTCAAAGCTGACTATGGAAAATTATGTAAAGTTGTTTAATGTTCCCTATATAATTTTCAGATTTTCAAATGTCTACGGCCCAAGACAGAAAAGCTCTCATGAAAGCGGAGTTATAAAGATTTTTCACGACAGAATGATAGCTAAAGAAGAAATTTCAATATATGGCGACGGTGAGCAGGTTCGTGACTTTGTATACGTTGATGATATAGCCCAAGTTACTCTAAGGGCAATTAAATCCGAAGTATGTAATGAAATTGTTAACTTTTCGTCTAATACGGGTGTAACAATAAATGAGTTGTTTAATATGATGAAAGAAATATACAACTATCCTTATCTGCCTCAATATAAAGAAAAACGAATAGGTGACATTAAAGACAGTATTTTGTCTAACAAAAAAGCAAAAGAGCTTTTTGGTAGTATAGAATGCACTGATTTAACCAAGGGATTGTTTTTGTTGAGTAAGGATTGCGACGTTGTGCAAAAGGAGCGCAAATGAACCAATTGGTTAGTATAATTATACCTTGCTATAATCATGGTGAATATATAGATGAAGCTGTATCATCCTGTTTGAATCAAACATATAAAAATATCGAAATTATAATAGTTAACGATGGTTCTACCGATGAGTTCACAAACACCCTGTTGAGCAGCTACAGTAGGGAAAAGACAAAAGTAATAACAACAAAAAACCAAGGTTTACCAACGGCAAGAAATGTTGGCATACAGGAAGCCAATGGAAAGTACATTCTTCCTTTGGATGCAGACGACAAAATAGCGCCTACTTATATCGAAAAAGCTGTTAAAATATTGGAACAAAATAGTAATATTGGTATTGTTTATTGTCTTGCAGAGTTTTTTGGTACACAGAAAGGACTTTGGGAATTGCCTGTGTGTAAGCGATTTAACATTCTGAATGGCAACTGTATTTTTTGCTCTGCTTTGTTTAGAAAATCCGACTGGAAAAAAGTTGGTGGGTATAAAAAAGAAATGATATACGGCTGGGAGGATTATGAGTTTTGGCTTTCTTTGATTGAAATGGGCAGAAAAACATACAGAATACCTGAAGTTCTGTTTTTCTATAGGCGCCATGATGTTTCTATGGTCACGCGGCTTAATACCGATGATAAGATAAAATACTTGTATAATGTTATTTTTTCTTTTCATAAGGATTTGTATTGGAAGCATTATGGGAGACTGTTAGATGATGTCAGGGAGATGTTTTATAAATTTTGCGATAATAAAACCCCATTTTTTTATAGTGAAGTCACGCTAAAACACAAAATATACCATATTGGACGATTAAAAATAAAAATAAGAAGAAAAAAGCGCTCCTGATATTATATGCAAACCAAATTAGAATGTTGGAAAGGAAAAATAAATGAATAGTAAATTGGTCAGCATTGTGCTGCCTGTATATAACGGCGAAGAGTACCTTGCTCAGTCAATAGAGTCTGTTTTAAATCAAACTTATAAAAATATTGAACTAATTATTGTAAATGATAATTCAAGCGATAATTCTTTACCTATTGCTGAAGAATTTGCTAAAAAAGATAATAGGGTAAAAATTATATCTAATAAGGCAAACCTTAAGCTTCCAAATTCCCTTAATGTTGGTTTTGAGGCTGCCAAGGGCGAGTATTTAAGCTGGACATCGGATGATAATTTTTATTTGCTTGATGCAATTGAAAAAATGGCTGCGCACCTTGATAACAACCTTGATGACATTATGGTTTGTGCCGATTACACTATAATTAATCAGTTTGACAGTACTTCAACAAGAATAAACCTAAGTATCACTCCGCAGGAGATGATGGAGAGAAACTGTATGGGTGCTTGCTTTCTGTATCGCAAATCGGCTGCGGATAAAATAGGCAAATATAGGGCTGAAAAATTTTTAGTAGAGGATTATGATTATTGGCTCAGAATGATGCTCATTGGTAATATTGGCTGCATAAATGAAAATCTTTATACTTATCGTTTGCATAGTAATAGCCTTACGGGACAAAGGCTTCAAGAAGTTTTAAAAATGACGGATAAGATAATAAGAGAATATATGCCTTTGTATAAAAAGAAATTTAAAAATGTAAAATTCAGAAAGCTTGAAAATAAATTTTTGAAAAAAATTTATTCAAAAATAAAAACCCCGGAGAAAAAAGTGTATACAATTTTAGGTATTAAGATTACCCTTAAAAGAAAACAAAGAAAGAATAAAGCTAATTATGATGTGAAACTAACGGCAAACGAATGGGGTAATTTGTATAACATTTCAATGCTCGATGATTTGTGCAATTCTGTAAATAAAAATGTGCTGACTGTGCAGACGAAAGAAATTTTAAAATTATCTCAAAAAGGATTGAAAACTCTTGAAATAGGAAGTGGTACAGGTCAGTCATCACTTTTCCTTTCTAAAAACGGTTGCGATGCTACGGTTTTGGACTATCAGCAAAATTGTCTTGATTTGACAAAGCAAGCAGCAAAAAGATTGAATCTAGATATAAAAACTGCTCTTTGTGATGCATTTAAAGAAAACCCATACAAGGAAAAAGAATTTGATATAATTTTTCATTCGGGCCTTTTGGAGCATTTTTCTCAAGAGGAAAGAATTTTATTTTTAAAACTATGGAGAAAAAGTTGTAAATTAATGGTTTCGATGGTTCCAAATGCCGCATCTATTGCATATAGAACAGGAAAAGAAATAATGGAAAAAAACGGCACTTGGCAGTATGGGCTTGAAATGCCATTGTACACTCAAATTCCAGATTTTACTGCTGCAGGATATAAAATTAAAGCTGAGTACACTATTGGTGCAGAGCATGCCTTGAATTTTTTGGATTGCAATAATCCGCTATATGGTGCTATAAAATCTTGGCTGCATGAAAATGTTACAGATGACGATTGTCACCAAGGTTATTTGCTTGTTACTATCGGCGAGAATGAATAAATTTAAATTTTAAGGAGAAAAAATGTTTAGTGTTCAAGAGAATAAATTAAAAAAGTTCGAATTAGCGAAAAAATGGATAGCAAAATATACTGTAGATAATAATGGTATTGCGGTTGAATCTAATCAGCCTAAAGTCATATACCCTGAAGTTACGGGCTATTATATTCCTACATTAATAAAATTCGGTGACAAAAAAAGAGCACTCGACTATGGTAATTATTTGCTTTCAATCCAAAATCCTGACGGCTCTTGGAATGCTCCAAATTCTACAACTCCATATACTTTTGATACCGGCATGATATTAAAGGGTTTGGCAGCTCTTGTTGAAAACAATTTGGATGAAAACGATAAATATAAAAATGCTCTAATAAAAGGGGCGGATTATATTTTGTCTATGCAAAGAGATGATGGCTCTATTGCAACTGCGGACTATTCTCAGTGGGGTTTACCCTATGGTAAGCAAGTTCCTGAGGCGAATCACATTTATTGTCTTGAACCAATAAGAAAGGTTGCACAACTAACCGGTGAACAAAAGTATGAAAAATCCATCCAAAGGGCTTTGGATTTTTATCTTGCGAAACCTGATTTGACTGATTTTACAACACTTTCTCACTTTAATGCTTATATTATAGAGGGGCTTATTGATATTGGAGAAATTGAGCGCGCACAAAGGGCGATGGATTTAATTTCTCTGCATCAGCGTCTGGATGGCTCGGTAAGCGCTTATTCAAATGTTGATTTTGTTTGCTCAACAGGTTTATTTCAGTATGCAATTTGCTGGTATAAATTAGGAGAAATTAAAAAAGCTGACGCAGCTTTTGAATATGCTTGTGAATTACAAAATAAATCAGGCGACTGGTTTGGCTCGTACACAAAGGGAAGAGATGAAGCGAATTATTTCCCGCAAGGTGAAATTGCCTGGGCTGTTAAGTACTTTTTAGATGCTGTTTATTACGGCCAAAAGGCAAAATACGAAGAAATTGCCCATATATTTTTAGATAATATCGACCCAAATGACGGGCGATATTTAATCATAGAAGAAAACCTAAAAGACGATAAGTATAAAAATATTCTTGACTTAGGCTGCGGTAAAGCACGTTATACAAAGAGATTAAAAGAAAAATACCCTGATAAAAATTTCCGTTGCGTGGATTTTTCAGACAAAGTTTTAACTTATATTGACCTTGATGTTGAGAAAAAACAAGGCTCAATTTTAAATATTCCATATCAAGACGAGTCATTTGATTTTATATATATTACAGAGGCGCTGGAGCATGCTATAGATATTAATTTTGCAATAAAAGAAATTGCAAGAGTGCTAAAGCAGGACGGTAAGGTTGTAATAATCGATAAAGACTTACGCGCAAAAGGAGCGCTTGAGCTGGCTGATTTTGAACAATGGTTCGATTCAAAAGGCTTGTCTTGCCTGATGCAAAAGTGCTCATTAAAAACAAAAGTTGTTGAAAATCTCGAGTATGAGAACAAAAAAGACGGTCTGTTTAACGCTTGGATTGGAGAAAAAGTATGACAGATTTTTCTAAAAGAGTATTAGTTGTTACATATACGGATTTTATGCGTCCATTGGAAAATGACTATACAAATAGCGGCGATACCGTGTATTCTACTGCAGGTGTTTCGTATTTTTTTTCTTCAAGGCTTAATTCATTTTTTATTACAACATTAGAATTGGAAAATAAACTAAGAGATGATAACGAGTGGGTTCACAAGAACTTTGACCTATGTATTATGTTTGAGGCAAATATTTTTTGGGAGGGTCATAATGATATTTTATTGAGACAAGCTAATTTAATAAAAAAAATAAAAGTACCGGTTTTTGTTCTAGGCGCTGGCGCGCAAAGCACTCTGGATTATTCTTTGGATTTTATGAAAAATATAACAGAGAATATCAAAAGATACGTTGATTCAATATACGAGTCAGGTGGTGCTATTACCCTTAGGGGCGAGTTTACAAAGTATGCGCTGGAACAAGTGTGCAATTATGACTTTTTTGTTTCGGGTTGTCCTTCAATGTATTTTAACGGCAGAGATTTAAAAATTTCAGATGATAAAGTTGACAGAAAAGTCTTTAAGCCAATGCTAAATGCATCAAGAGTGGAGGAAATTGACAATAGAATATATAAAGATTACAAAAATTCTGTGTATTTTGACCAAGATTTTTATTTAAAAGCCCTATTCTGTCCTGATAAAGTTGATAATATTTCAGAACTAAAATATCCATTTAAATATCTTTATAAGAATAACAGAATAAATGGTGATATGAATTATTACCCGTGGTCTCAAGAGATTAAAAACGGAAAATTTAACTTTTCATATGGTAGCAGAATCCACGGTAATTTCATTGCTATCCAAAATGGTGTGCCTGCTTTTGTAAAAGTTATAGACAGTAGAACAAGGGAGCTTGCAGAATTTTTTAATATTCCCAATTCGATAGAAACAAATTTTAATGAAAAGACAGACAGTTTCTACGATTTGTATAAAGAAATAAGCTATGACAAGTTTAACAGTACTTTTGCGCAAAGATATGATAATTTTGCTGATTTTTTGTCTAAACATGGTATTCCTAATGTTTTAGGTAAAAATGATGAGTTTAAAGAATATATTTCTAAGTTAAATTACTTTGACTATAGAAACAATAAGGAAGTAATAAAAAAGCACAGAGAACTTGTTTCAAAATTGCCAAAGAAAAATTTATTTACTGAGAATGCTAATAGTGACAGGGTCAAGTTGAATATTCTTGGTGTAAAAATTTCTTTTAAAAAGAAGAACTAATATTAATAAATGATGCAAGTGTTAGTAAGGAATTTCAGAATGAAAAAAATATACATAGGTATGAGTGCTGATTTATTGCACCCGGGGCACTTGAATATCATTAACGAGGCTAGAAAACTCCTTGATAAAGAAGGCGGCGGCGAACTTATAGTTGGACTTTTAACCGATAAAGCAATAGCCAGTTATAAACGCTTGCCTTATATGAACTGGGAGCAGAGAAAAACAGTAATTGAAAATGTTAAAGGGGTAACACAAGTTGTTGCCCAAGAAACACTTGATTATGTTCCCAATTTACTTAAAATTAAACCTGACTTTGTACTGCATGGTGATGACTGGAAAACAGGAGTTCAAGCACAGACAAGGCAAAGAATAATTGATGTAATGAGCGAATGGGGCGGCAAGGTAATTGATATACCCTATACCGAGGGAATATCTTCTACCAAACTGAATAAAGTCCTAAAAGAAGTCGGCACAACGCCTGAAGTTAGGAGCTATCGCTTAAAAAGACTTTTGGATTCAAAAGATATAGTTACCATTTGCGAAGCTCACAACGGATTGTCGGGTCTTATCGTTGAGAATGCAAATATTGTCGAAGATAACAAAAAAATAGAATTTGACGGCATTTGGATATCTTCTTTGACGCAATCTGCTGCAAAAGGTAAACCTGATATTGGATATTTGGATACAACTTCAAGGATGGAAACTCTAAATGACATACTTGAAGTTACAACAAAGCCTATAATATACGACGGTGATAACGGCGGTCCTCAGGAGCACTTTGTTTTTACTGTAAAAACTCTTGAAAGGCTTGGTGTTAGCGCGATTATAATTGAAGATAAAATCGGCCTTAAGAAAAATTCCCTGTTTGGTACGGAAGTATTCCAACAACAGGACACACCTGAAGATTTTGCGCAAAAAATAAAGGCTGGCAAACAAGCCCAAGTAACTGATAACTTTATGATTATAGCGAGAATCGAGAGCCTTATTTTAGAACAGGGTATGGATGATGCCGTTTTAAGGGCAAAAACATATCTGGAAGCCGGTGCTGACGGCATAATGATACACTCTCGCCAAAAGACTTTTGATGAAATAAAAGAGTTTGCAAAATTATACAACCGACTGCCAGACAGAAAGCCTTTGGTCGTAGTACCCTCTTCGTACAATCAGGTAACCGAGCAAGAGCTGATTGACAATGGTATCAATATTGTAATTTATGCTAATCACCTCTTAAGAGCGGCATATCCTGCTATGCTTAACACTGCAAAATCTATCCTTAAAAATCACAGATGCAAAGAGGCGTCAGATAATTATTGTATGAAAATAAATGATATTATTACTCTAATCCCGGGTGCAAAGTAGGAGAAAAACAAAGGTGAGAGCAGAGGATTTTTTTAATACTTTAAAAGAAAATAATCTAAGTTGTTTTTGTGGTGTGCCTGATAGCTTGCTCAAGGATTTCTGTGCCTATGTTACAGATAATACAAGCGAGCTTGAGCATACAATTTGTGCAAACGAAGGTAACGCTATTGCCCTTGCTGCGGGACACTACCTTGCAACAGGTAATCCTGCCCTTGTTTATATGCAAAATTCAGGACTTGGAAACTGTGTAAATCCTCTTTTGTCTTTGACTGACGATGAAGTCTATAATATTCCCTTGTTGATGCTAATAGGCTGGAGGGGCGAACCTGATACAAAGGATGAACCTCAGCATATAAAACAGGGTAAGTTAACCGATAAGCTGCTTGAAACCATGGGTATAAAATATGAAATTTTGCCTGAGGATTTTAACTTGGCAAAAGATTTTCTAAATAACGCTTTTGCTTATATGAAAGAAACAAATAAGCCATTTGCTTTTATAGTCAGAAAGGGAACTTTTGAAAAATATTGCCTAAAAAACAAAAAGCATAACGGCTACACTCTCTCAAGAGAAGATGCAATAGAAACCGTAATTAAAAAGCTTTGTGCAAATGATGTAGTTGTCGCAACAACCGGGCATATTTCAAGAGAAGTTTATGAAACAAGAGAAAGGCTGGGGCAACCTCACAAACAGGATTTTTTAACTGTAGGTTCCATGGGGCATGCAAGTTCTATTGCTCTTGCAATTGCTATAGAAAAACCCGACAGAGATATTTATTGTTTTGACGGTGACGGCGCGTTTTTGATGCATCAGGGTGCACTTAGCGTCAATGCTTCAAAAAAACTGCACAATTTTAAACATATTGTTTTTAATAATGAGGCACATGATTCTGTTGGCGCTCAGCCCAGCGCAAATTCTTATGCAAATTTGTCTCAAATAGCTCTTAATTCAGGTTATAAGCGTGTTTATAGCGTATCTGAAAAAGAAGAGCTTGATAATATCTTGCCCGAGTTTATTTCCTTAAAAGAAACTGCCTTTCTTGAAATAAAAGTCAAATGCGGTGCAAGGGCTGATTTAGGCAGACCAAAGGAAAGACCGTGTGAAAATAAAGAGATTTTTATGCAAAATCTTAATCAGGTTGATTTTTGTTATAAGGGTGCTATAGAAAATTTATCTAAAATACTTAAACACAATAAACCTCATAAGTTGTTGATTTTTACGGGAAAAAAATCTTATGAGAGTATAAAAAATGTTATCGAAAAAGAATTAAACGGATTTGAATATCAGTATTACAGTGACTTTTCAACAAATCCTAAGTTCGATGAAGTTCAAAAAGCAATTGAGACTATAAAAGGTGAATTTGACATCATTGTTGCAGTGGGGGGCGGAAGTGTAATTGATTTTGCTAAATTGTATAAACATATGACAAAACCGTCTAAATTGATTGCTATACCTACAACCTGCGGAACAGGCTCTGAGGCAACACAGTTTGCGGTTTATTATAAAGAAGGTAAAAAGTGCTCGCTGGATATGAAGTCTGTTTTGCCTGATTATGCGATTGTTGACAGTAGTTTTGTTGAAAATGCTCCAAAGTATCTAAAAGCCTGCAGTGCGCTCGATGCTTATTGTCAGGCTATAGAGAGCTACTGGGCGGTTGTTTCTACTACTGAGAGCAGAAGATATGCTAAATCTGCAATCAAGTTGTGTTTTGATAATATAGTTGAATATGTTAATAGCAATAGCCCCCTACCTGCGCAAAATATGGCGCTTGCGTCAAATCTTGCAGGTAAAGCAATTAATATATCAAGAACAACCGCAGCTCATGCGCTTTCATACTCAATGACTTCAATGTATCAAATACCCCACGGGCACGCCGTAGCTCTTTCTATGGCGGATTTATTCAGGGCTAATTTTAATGTTGACTTTAAAAATTGTACGGATAAACGCTCGGCGGATTTTGTAAAAGAAAAAATGACAGACATTCTTGAGTTTTTAAATTTACGCGATGCTGATGATTTTAAAAATTATTGGCTTGAGCTACTAGAGAAACTGGGTATTGAATACAATTTATCTAAATTGGGCGTGGATAAAAATTTTGTGATGAAGTCTGTTAATATTGAAAGATTGAAAAACAATCCGGTTGATATTAATGACGTACTTGTGAACTTTTGGGTTCTATAGCTAGATTATTGTCTGCTCATACTTGTCATTGGATATAATTTCTTTATTTTCAAGTTTAGTATTTTCTGTGATTTCTATTTGCATATACGGTTCTTTTTCTAAAGTAAATTCACAGTTTTTGAGTTCAGTATTGTCTTTAACCAATATTACCCCATTGTCGGCATTAATTTTAAAGTTACAGTTTTCAAATTTTGCATTATTTGCAATTCCAATAAAATTGTTTTCGCCTTTTATTGATACATTAAGTCCTTTAATTGATTTTTTTCTAAGCGGATAAGCGTTCTTGCCGTTAATTATATATAACTTATTGCCATCGCCGTTTATGTTGTATTTGTAGCGCTTAAACCTTATTGATATCCATAAAAAAGTAAGGTACTTATATGTATATTTGTTTTCTAATGAGAATACGTTTTTAATAAATCTTTTATTCCATTTCTCTGAGAACATTTTTAATTGGTCAGAACCATAGATTCTCATATTCATTTGTTTGCATATAACTCCAAAAAGTCTTTCAACAACATGAGCTGCGGTACTGTTTGAACCTGTTTCCATTTTTTTGCAGCTATAGTCCAATTTTAGCAAGTTTAAATTTTTTATTTTTTTAATTATTTCAATCCTTGCTAAAAATATTGTCCCTCCGACAAATTTTGCCCTTATGGGTTCAATGCCTATTTCTGTGCAAATTTTTTCGTAGAGCCAAGAATCTTCGGGGAGTTTGTCTCCCATTTTAAAAATCCATTTTTTTGAGCCAACCATTCCATATTTTTTTAATTTGTTAAAGTTGTTTCTAAATATGTTTTCTGTATCTAAAAGATTTTCATACAAGTCGTCTCGCCAGCTATAGCTTCCAAATTTATTGCAGTTTTTTGTGTGCAACTTTAGTAAGCAGTAATATTTATCAAGGTCTATTTTATCAATCAAAAATAGAAACGGGTAAATGTCGTAGCCAATATTCTGAGTCAACAGAAATTTTGTATCCTTGTTAAAGTTAAGAAATTTTTCCTTGGTTTCTTGATTTTCTTGGGAATATGTGACATACAGGTCATAATCAAATTTTTCTATACTTTTTAGTTTTTCGATTATATAGTCAACCTGATTGTGATAATAGATGTGAACACAAACCAGTATTTTTTTATATTTCAAATTACACCCCTTGTTTAATTATCATCCTCGGTCGATTTTCTTCATCGGCAAATGCCTCTATATTTGCTGTGGAGTTTGAAATTTCGCCATCCTTAACTTCTATTAGCACATCTTGTGTAGTTGAGTTAATATTTAAATCAAGAATTTTTGCTTCGTTATCTATAACGAGGCTTTGATAGTTTTCTTTTTCAAATTTTACATTCAAATTTGATATAAGATGCCTTGATTTTATATCTACAGTACAGTTGTCTGCGCATATTTCTATTTTTGAGTTTATGAATTTATAATTTGGGCCCAGTATAATTTTATTATTTTTGCCCTTTATTGCAATTTCAAGCCCGTTTATTTTCTTTTCTTTTGGTGTTGTTTTGCTATCACCATCTATTACCATTAACGAGTTATTTTTTCCTGCAATTTTGTAGTTATATCTTTTGAATTTAAATTTTAAACCAAAGATTGTAAAAACTTTGTATATGTCCTTGTTTTCAATATTAAACATGCTGCTTGTTGCTATCGATAATATATGTTTTAAAAGGTATACAAAATAGAAATTATTTTGTTTTTTGCAAATAAAATCTCCGTTATTGTTCATAATATATGGAAAAATACTTTTGTATAAGAAATAATTGCAGAGGTTTTTGTTTTTGCTAAGCAGGTTAAAGTTCTTCTTTTTTATAAAAAAGCCATCTTTAACGGTTTTTAGCATAGCTTTGCCTTTGTATATAGGGCTTTCTTGAAATTTACCAAAATCAAAATAAGTGCATATTTCAAAACCATTTTTTGCAATCAGGCGTGACAAACCCACCTCGTAAGCTTTGGTTATTTCTGTATATGTATCCATGTGTCTTATAGAATTTATAAATTTTATAAAAAAATCTTCATTGAAAATGTTTTTTGTTATTAAGAAAAAATATGACTGTATATGGGGCAGGTGTTTTGACAAGCTGGGCAGAGTGGAGTATTTTTGCCCGTAATTATTTACAGTTATTCCATAAAAATCGGGCTTATTTTCTTTCTCCCATTTTTCAATGAATAAATTTAGCGATTTTAGCGGGCCATAGCAAGAGTCATTTGCAAATATTAACTCGCCTGTATCATCTAAGAAGCCATTTTCTTTTAAATATAAAAAACCTCTTTTGTATGAGCCAAAATCATACTCGTTGTGTTTTTTGCATTCATTGTATATAGTTAAATTTTCGAGTTTTTTCTTTTCCTCAATATCAAGAGGGTTATCCATAACAAAAACTATACCGTCAACAATTTTGTTTAACTCTTCTAAATAAAATATAAGCTCTTTTGTTATCTTATTTTCTTTATTATATGCCGCAAATATGCAATATCTTTTTTTATTAAGTAGTGTCAAATTTTGGCTCCGTTTGTTATGGGACTGACGATAATTTGTCATGTTTATTAATTCTGCTTTTCAAAAAAGTTTATTACTGGTTTGAAAATTTTTTTAAATTTATTTTTTAATACTACACTAGACCAGCTGGTAAGTGTATCTTTGATTATAAAATCGGAATATATTTCTTTATTTTTTCTTATATAGTGTGGAAAACTGTGGTCTAGTTTGACAGGCAAAAATTCATATCCATCTCTTCCTAGTATATCTTTTCTTTGGGCAATATTTTTTTTGATATTTGAAACACTGGATGTTTTAGATGTGTTGATGTGTTGTTCAGCTATAGATGATATTTTTTGGGAAATTTTTTCTGCATTCATTAAATAACTAAAATGCCACCCCCCATTTTTAAATCTTTTGCCTTTTGTGTGCCTAAAATATGTTGGGAGTCCATATGCGCTATGTGCAAAAGTTTCTTTTATTGGCAGATATTGTTCCGGATTTATTAAGTTTTCGTATATACCCATTTTAATTTTATCCATTGGTGTTTCTTTTAAATTTATTAAATTAAAATAGTAATAAGTTGATATTGCATTTAATTGCCATATCTTTTTTGCTTTGGTTTTTAAGTATTTTTTAATTGCCTTAGGGTTAGGTATTTCGTCACAATCGGATATTATTATAATATCGTCAGGTTTACACTCTTTTAAACCTCTTAAAATCGCGTCTCTTTGATAATTTTCATATATCCATCTATTGTTTTGTGAATCTTTTAGAGAGTTTTCATAGCAAGGGAAATCGTCAACTTTAATATGTTTTATTTTGTGCAAAAAATTTTGAAATTTCTCCTTATTTTCTTCAAAATAAAATGGCTTATCTTTGTTAGTGTGTGTTTTATTTCCTTCGACAATCACAAAATAATCTACGTGCTTATCTAAAATATTTAATCTTATATTAAGAAGGTCAAATTCATTGTAAAAAGTAAAGCAATCATATACTTTAGGTCTTGCATTTTTGTGAGTTTCTTTTTGTTTGCCTTTGCCCATAAAATATTTACTTTCTTTTTAATTTAAGTCAGTTTATAGTGATTTTACCATAAAATAACCTTAAATAAATATTTAAGGTTATTTTATAACATTTTAACAATTTTGCCCATGCTCTTTATTTATTTTATAATTCTTATGGAGTTAGAGGAAGCATAAGTGTTTCAAAAATATAGTAAAAAAGTAAGAAGTAAACAACAGGAATACAACCCCTACAGTAGGTATGACAACTTAAGTATGTCATCTTTGATTGCTCGCGGTCAGATACCAATGAAGCAAAGGCAGCTTGCAACAAACTATATGGTAATAAAAAGAATTTTTGGTTTTAGTGCAGTACATTCTAGAATTACTAACGCTGAGCGTGCCATACTTAAAAAATACGGTTTTGATATATTAGAAAACTCTACAATATCTCAAATCAATCACCAATTAGAGCAGCTTAAAATCTGGTCAAATTCAGGTGATGCTTTTGTAAAAGCTTATGCTGACGAGATTTTTGAAATAAGAATTAAGGAACTTAAATTTTTACGCGCAAGCAACTATTCAACCGCCGTTGGTGAGTTTTACGATGGTTATATGGCGCTTGAAAGGTATATAGAATATATTGCAAATTAGTTTGCAAATCTAAAGAGCATTATATCCCCGTCTTGAACTACGTAGTCTTTACCCTCCAGTCTTGCAGTACCTTTTTCCCTTGCTGCAGCCCACGAGCCTGCTGCAATAAAATCGTCGTACGATACTACCTCTGCCTTAATAAAACCTTTTTCAAAATCTGTGTGTATAACACCTGCTGCTTGAGGCGCTTTTGTGCCTTTTGTAATTGTCCATGCGCGCACTTCTTTTTCGCCTGCGGTGATATAGGTTCTAAGTCCCAACAGGTCATACACGCATTTAATCATTTTTTCAATACCTGATGAGTCTGCGCCTAGTTCTTTTAGATAGTTTTTAGACTCTTCTTCGCCCAGCTCAACGAGTTCAGACTCAATTCCAGCGCATATCATAACCACATCGGCGCCGTTTTCTTTGGCGTATTTTTTAACGCGCTCAACATACTCATTTCCGTTTGCAAGGTCTGATTCTGCCACATTTGCGCAGTATATCATCGGTTTTGTCATTAAAAGATGAAAATGATGCAGCGCTTTTAGTTCTTCTTCGTTAAAGAGTTCTTTTGTATTTATAAATTTTCCCTGTTCAAGATAGGGCATAAGGCGCTCTATTATTGAGTTTTCAAGAACTGCTTCTTTGTCCCCGCCTTTTACCTGTTTAGAAATTCTTTTAAGCCTGTTTTCAAGTGTTGTAATATCAGCCAGTGCAAGCTCTGTGTTTATTGTTTCTATGTCATCAATCGGGTCGATTTTGCCGTTGACGTGAATTGTGTTTTCATCATCAAAGCATCTTACCACCTGAATTATGGCGTCAACTTCTCTTATATTGTGCAAAAACTGGTTTCCAAGCCCCTCGCCCTTGCTTGCACCTTTTACAAGCCCCGCAATATCGACAAATTCAATCGCAGTTGGGATAACAGTGTCTGTTTTTACAAGCGGTTGGAGCTTGTAGAGTCTTTCATCAGGAACGGTAACAACTCCCACGTTGGGTTCAATTGTACAAAACGGATAATTCGCGCTCTGCGCGTTTTTAGATAGCGTAAGCGCATTAAATAAAGTCGATTTTCCGACATTAGGTAGTCCTACAATTCCTGCTTTTAACATTTTTAATTCCTTATTATAAAAGGGCGCGAGCAAATAGCGCGCGCCCAGAGAGTGTATTTACTAGTTTTGTGCTACGGGAACTTTTTGTTGTTCCAGCTGTAATGTCATTGTTGTAACGTCGCATACGTTGCTTGGGCCGAAGTATTGGATTGCTCCGGGGAATACGTAGCAGTCGTTAAGCGCCCATTTTTCGCGTCTTGCTTCAAAAGCTTTAAACACGGGGCCATCAAGCTCAACAAGGGCTTTTTGGATAACAGGTTTCATAACGCCGTGACGTTTTTCCATGTTCATCATCATAGTTAACGGTACACCGCCTGCCAGCCATTCGCTTGCAGGAGCAGTGAGGTTTTTAACTGATGATAAGTAACCTGTCAGGCCTGCTTGAATCAGAGCAAAAGCGTTGTAGCCAAGTGAGTAGCAGTAGTCAGCATCAAAGTTAGAGGGCATAGCGCATCTTCCTTCATATCCAAAGAAGTGTGCTTGGTCTGAGAATTTACCGTCATACTTGCCTTGAGCTTTAAGAGCTTTTAAGCGAGCGCGAACCATTTCTATTAAAAGCTTTTCCGTTTCGATTTTTGAAACCTGTACGTTGCCGTGAGGGTCTCTGTCCATAAGCAGTTGAGCTTTTATCATATCAGGAAGCGAGTTAAACACTTTTGCGTTATTTGCTTCAAGTTTTGATTCAATTACCTTATATTTTTCATCATTTGCAGCATTTACAAATTTTTCATCTTTTTCTAATACTGCAAGCAAGTCGTTAAGGTTTGAAATCATTGTTTTCATTTCGGGGATAAATTCAATTAACCCTTCTGGAATAAGAGCTACGCCAAAGTTTTTGCCTGCTTGAGAGCGTTTTACAACAATGTCTGTGATGTAGTCAACAATGCTTTCAAGTGATTGTTTTTTAGCCTCAACTTCTTCTGAAATCAGTGTAATGTTGGGTTGAACCTGAAGAGCAACTTCAAGACCGACGTGAGTTGCAGAGCGACCCATAAGTTTAATGAAGTGCCAGTATTTTTTAGCTGAGTTAGCATCTCTTTGGATGTTTCCGATAAGTTCGGCATATGTCTTTGTAGCCGTATCAAAACCGAATGATATTTCAATTTGGTCGTTTTTCAAGTCGCCATCGATAGTTTTGGGGCAACCGATAACTTGAATACCTGTACCTTTTGCTTTTAGCCATTGAGCAAGCATGCAAGCGTTTGTGTTAGAGTCGTCGCCGCCAATTATAACTATAGCGTTGATATTTAGCGCTTTGCAGTTTTGAAGAGTTTTTTCAAATTGTTCTTCTGTTTCAAGTTTTGTTCTGCCTGAACCGATAATGTCAAAACCGCCTGTATTTCTGTATCTGTTAATAAATTCGTCGTCAAATTTAACATATTTGTTGTCAATTATACCTGAAGGGCCGCCTAAAAAGCCGTATAATACGTTATTAGGGTTTGCAGCTTTAAGAGCATCATATAAGCCCGCTATAACATTGTGACCGCCGGGAGCTTGGCCGCCTGAGAGAATAACACCCACATTTTTTTGTTCAAAATTAAGCGCCTCTCCGTCTTTGCCAAATTTTACTATAGGTTGTCCGTATACATCTTTAAAAAGATTTTGTATTTCATTTGCATCTTTTACGGCTGTTGTATTTTGACCGAATGACACTTTTACGTTTTTAATACCATCGGCAAGCACTCCTGCAAGTTTTGGCTTGTAGTTTAGTCTTTCCTTGTGTAAAGGTGATAATTCACGCATAAAATTTCTCCTTAATTTAGCTCCATTTGTATAATAGATATTCTATTACAAACAATATAATATAACAATTTTGAAAAAAATTAAGAAATGTAAAAATAATCACTTGAAATACGCAAAAAAAATATTTATAGTACTTAAAATTGTATAGAAAATTAGGAGTTGATAAATATGGTACAAGCTATTAATTCTCAAAATATTGCAGTTCAAAAACCGGCCAATAAACCCGTAAATATACTGGATAGGTCAAAAGCAAAGCTTGAGGCTTTTAAGGATACTTTTAATAAATCCGATAATGATACAAAAGCAAAAGTAAATACAGCTTTGGGTGCACTTGGTGCTCTTGGAGCTATTGTTGGTTTTGCGGGTGCAAAGAACATGATTGCAAGGTGTATTGGTGCACTGGTTGCCTTTGTTTCGGGCGCTTCTGTTGCTGCACTTAACATGCCAAGCAATTTAGGCTTAAAAAAAGAAAAAGCGGTTATTGAGCAAATTCCTGAAGCGGATGTAGTTCAACAAGTGCCGGTTGATGCACAGGATGCGCAAGCCGGAGCTGCCCCACAAGCAGTCCTGCCTATGCCCGCGGCTCAAAATGAAGCTTTAGAAGTGCCTGTTTTGAAAACTACGCAAGGCTAAATAAAAAAGACTTGAAATTTTTTTTTGAACATGTATTATAATTCTATCGCTGATGCGGGAGTAATTCAGTGGTAGAATGCTTCCTTGCCAAGGAAGATGTCGCGAGTTCGAGCCTCGTCTCCCGCTCCATAAAAGACACTCTTAATCGAGTGTCTTTTATTTTGCTCTCAACTCGGCTACGCCTCTTACGACTCGG
>CALUSB010000021.1 GCA_944323335.1 Candidatus Gastranaerophilales bacterium | reverse complement strand
GAATTTGGAGGAAGCGGAGGCGGAGGCGGAGGAGTAGTAGGTGACTCCTTTGAACAAGGTTCAGGAGGTAACGGCTCCTCAGGATATTTGAGGATAAGGTGGGACATGTCAGAGCAGGAGTAAAAAGCGTGAGCCGGAGTGAGCCTAAGGGCTTGCGAGGAGCAAGACCGCAGGCGCAACTGTCGATAGGCGACGTAGGATAATCGAGCGCAACGGCGCGAGATACCCACAGGAGCAAAGCTAAGTCCAGTGTCGCCCTGTCCGCCAAAGCTCCTCGCTTTGCCGCCACGGGCTCACATCCTAAGGCTCGTTTGAAAATTTTAACGGGGCACAAGCCCCGTAGAAAATTTTCTACACTAAGTTCGTATCTTAATTCTATGAGGCACGCTCCAGGTAAGTAGATTAATTCTATACAACATAGTGCCTCTTTTTTTTAGAATTAAAAAAGGCGCTCGGATGAGCGCCTGATTTTTTATTTAAAATCGATTATTTTTGCTCTTCTATTACAGCCTGCGCTGCAGCAAGCCTTTGCGAGCTTTGCTTGCAAAGTGCGAATGCACAATATTGCAAGCGCGCTACGCGTGCTCTTCAATAACCGCTTGAGCAGCTGCAAGGCGCGCTTGCGGAACTCTAAACGGAGAGCAGGACACATAATTCAAGCCTATTCTGTGGCAGAATTTAACTGAATCAGGATCGCCGCCGTGCTCGCCGCAAATACCTCTTTTTAGGTCAGGTCTTACGGGAAGAGCCTTTTCAAGAGCTATTTTCATCAATTGTCCTACACCAACCTGATCAAGTGATTCAAACGGGTTGCGAGGTAAGATTTTTTCTTCAACGTATTTGTTTAAGAATTTACCCTCAGCGTCATCACGAGAGAACCCGAAAGTCATCTGTGTCAAGTCATTTGTACCAAATGAGAAGAATTGTGCGTATTGAGCAATTTCATCCGCAGTAAGCGCTGCACGAGGAATTTCAATCATCGTACCGAACATATAATCTATTTCAACGCCTTTTTCCTGCATAACTTCGCGAGCTACACGCTCTAAAAGTTCGCGGTCAATTCTAAGCTCATTAACATGCGATACAAGAGGAATCATAACCTCGGGCTTAACTTCTAAACCTTCTTTTTTAAGGTCACAAGCAGCCGAGAATATTGCTCTTACTTGCATTTCATTAATTTCAGGGAACATAAGACCCAAACGGCAGCCCCTTAAGCCCATCATAGGGTTAGATTCGCTCAAGTTTTCAACAATATGAAGCATTTCTTCTTCTTTTTTGTAATCTTTGCCTTGAGCTTTAAGAGTTGCAACCTGTTCAATCAAGCTTTCTTTATCAGGCAAGAATTCATGTAACGGAGGGTCGAGCAGACGAATTGTCATAGGTAGTCCGTTTAGAGCTCTAAACATGTCAACAAAATCTTGATACTGCATTGGTAAAAGCTTATCCAGAGCTTCTTTTCTGGCCTCAGGAGTTCCTGCAATAATCATTTTTTGAACCCAAGGAAGTCTGTCAGGGTCCATAAACATATGCTCCGTACGACACAAGCCAACGCCTTGAGCGCCCAATTTAACGGCGTTTTTAACGTCAGTAGGTGTATCTGCATTAGCACGAACTACAAGCTTTTTAGTCTCATCAACCCATCTAAACAGAGTTTCAAAATTTTCATCCATATCGGCACGAAGAGTTTTTACTTCACCCTCCATAACCTCACCTGTTCCGCCGTCAAGCGAGATGATGTCATTTTCATGGTATACCTTGCCGTCGCCTGCCGTGAGGGTTTTATTTGCAAGGTCAATTTTTAAGTCTTCGCAGCCTGCAACACAGGGTTTACCCATACCTTTTGCAACAACTGCAGCGTGAGATGTCATACCGCCTCTAAGTGTCAATACGCCTTGAGAAGCTATCATACCGTGGATATCATCGGGGCAGGTTTCAATTCTTACCAAGATAACTTTCTCACCTGCTTCACCACGCTCAGCTGCAGCGTCGGTATCAAAAACAATTTTACCAACCGCAGCCCCGGGGGATGCTGCAAGACCTTGAGCGATTTTGTGTGCTTCTTTTTTAGCTTTTGTATCAAATGAAGGTAAAAGAAGCTGGTAAAGTTGATAAGGGTCAACAAGAGATATTGCACGCTCTTTTGAAATTATACCCTCACGCTCCATTTCAACTGCAATTCTGACTGCAGCTGCAGCAGTTCTTTTACCGTTTCTTGTTTGAAGAACATACAACTTGCCGCGCTCGATTGTAAATTCCATATCTTGAACATCTTTGTAGTGTTTTTCAAGGTTTTTAGCGATTGTAACATATTCTTTGTACAATTCGGGCATTTCATTTTCAAGTTCACAAATCGGTTTAGGTGTTCTGATACCTGCAACGACGTCTTCACCCTGAGCGTTTGTTAAATATTCACCATAAAATTTATTTTCACCCGTAGAGGGGTTTCTGGTAAATGAAACACCTGTAGCACAGTCATCACCCATATTACCAAATACCATAGTCTGTACGTTTACGGCTGTACCGTAGTTATGGTCGATTTTGTAGTGGTTACGGTAAGCAACCGCACGAGGAATATTCCAGCTTCTAAATACTGCCTCAATTGCTTCTTGCAACTGTACATAAGGGTCTTGGGGAAATTCCTTTCCTGTTTCTTTTTTGATTAATTCTTTATAAGGTTCGATAAGTGATTTCCAATCATCAGCGCTTAATTCGGTGTCTTGTTTAACACCTTTTTGTTCTTTGATTTTATCAATGTATTCTTCAAATTTTACTCTTTCAATGTCCCAAGCAACAGAGCCGAACATTGTTAAAAATCTGCGATATGAGTCATAGCAAAAACGTGGATTGTTGGTAAGTTTAATCATACCCTCAACGGTTTTATCATTCATACCAAGGTTCAAGATTGTCTCCATCATACCGGGCATAGAAAGTCTTGCGCCTGAGCGCACTGAAACCAAAAGCGGATTTTCACTATCGCCGAATTTTTTACCTGTTTGTTTTTCAACATCAGCTAAAGCTGCTTTTACTTCATCCATAACGCCCTCAGGCATTTTATTTCCCGCATTAATATATTCCATACAGGTTTCTGTAGTAATAGTTAAACCGGGGGGAACAGGCAATCCTGCATTTGTCATCTCAGCAAGGTTTGCACCTTTACCGCCAAGCAAATTGCGCATATCGGCATTACCTTCTCTAAAGAGCCATACACGTTTTTGTGTTGTCATTAATATTTTCTCCTTTTCAATGTTTAAATATCTAAAACACCTTGCAAACAGTGGGTTTGCGCCAATTTATCTTTTTTGGATAAAAGATAGCGCTATTCTATCACAAAAACCTTTTCTTTGCTATAATTATATACATGGAAAATAAAAAAGAATTAATAGACCAATCTATCGACCTGTTGGCAAAAGGCGAATTTGAAAGTGCGGCAGCACTTTTGGAGAAAATTTGTTTAGAAGATGAAAAAAATATTGAGCTTATAAAAAACCTCGGATTATGCTACATAAATACCGAAAATTACGAAAAAGCCTCTGCCGCCTTTAAAAAAGCTCTTAGTATCGAGCCAAACGACGCAACTGCGCTTTTCTACCTTGCAAACTGTGATGACAAGCTTGGTTTTGAAGATAAGGCAATTGAAGAGTACAAAAAGGTAATAGAGCTAAGAGATGAGTTTTTTGAGGCTTATAAAAACCTTGCGGTAATTTATATGAAACAAGGCAACCATGAGGGCATTATCTCTTTAATTGAGCCTGTTTTAGAAGTAAAAACGGATGATTATCTTCTTTATTATTTAATTGCAACGGCAACAATTGCCCTTAACAGGCAAAACGAGGCTATCAAATACCTTAAAAAAGCAATTGAGCTGCGTCCTGACCATCTGCAGCTGCAAAATAACCTTGCAAACTGCTACATAGCGCTTGATGAGATTGAAAACGCTAAATTAATACTTGAAAATACATATACTCAAGACCCAAATTTTGCAATGACAAACTACAATCTCGGGGTTTTGTATCAAATAAAAGGCGATTACAAAAAAGCGCTTTCGTATTTTAATGTTGCATACCAAAAAGAGCCCTCCATATCGCTTATGACAACTCTTGCGTATTGTGCCAAGCGTGCGGGAAATCTTGAATTAGCTTGCGACTTATACAAAAGCCTTGTTGCGCTTTATCCGGATAAAGCTAATTTTCAAAACAACTTAATGTCCATACTTATGGACTTAAGAAAATACGACGAAGCCATAAAAACGGTAAAAGACCTGTTAAAATTTGACCCTAAAAATACCGATTTAACGAAGAAATACGCTGCTCTTTTAAGGCTTACGGGAAATGATGAAAAAGCGATAGAAAAATTAGAAGAATTAATCAAAAGAGGCAAGGTTGATGTTGAAATATATTACAACTACGCGCTTTCTTTGATTAACCTTGATGAGCTTGAGGGTGCAAAAGAAGCATTTAAAAAATGTATTGCTCTTGAACCGCACAATCCCTTCGTACACAAGGACTTAGGGCTTTTGTATTTGAGAATGAACTTTGTCGACTGGGCAGGGGATGAATTTAAACAGGCAATCGAGCTTGAAGGAGATGAACCTGAAATAACCTTTGCCTACGCCGTTTATCTGAATAAAACAAACAACTTTAAACAGGCTGATGAATATTATAGAAAAACCGTCGCTCTTGAGCCTGATAATGCGGATTATCTGGCACATTTCGGAGAAAACCTCATCGCTTGGGGCAAATACGACGAGGGTGTAGAAAAGCTGCAAGAGGCAATAAAAATCAACCCTAAAAACTACATAGCGCTTTATAATCTCTCAAGGGTTTATTTTTCGCAGAAAAAATACTCTACTGCAGTGCAAATCCTTGAAGATATGCTAAATATAACAAAGGATGACCCTGAAATACTCAATATGCTTGCTATGTGCTATTTTAAACTAAAAGACTACAAAGGGGCTGTTGGCATATTTGAAAATTTAAGGGCAAAATTCCCTAAAAATCACATTCTGCTCACTACTCTGGGGCAGTGTTATCTGAAATTAAATGAATTTGAAAAGGCAAAAAAAGCCGCTCAAGACGCGCTTGTTGTCTTTAGCGATTATGGCGAGGCATTAAAAATATTAAAAGAGGTAGAAAGACAAAATGACTGAAGATAGCAAAAAAAGAATAGTATCAGGCATGCGCTCAACGGGAAAATTGCACCTCGGGCACTATTTTGGCGTGCTTGCAAACTGGAAAAAACTGCAGGAGCAATATGACAGTTTCTTTTTTATAGCTGACTGGCATGCGCTTACTACCAAATTTGATACGACTGAAGATTTGGCCACAAATGTCTACAATGTAGCGCTGGATTGGCTTTCTTGCGGTATTGACCCTGAAAAATCAACAATATATGTTCAGTCTTACGTCCCGCAAATCGCTCAGCTGCATATATTTTTAAGTATGATAACACCTCAAAACTGGGTAGAGCGCGACCCCACCCTTAAAGATATGGCAAAAGCACTAAGGCTTAAAGGCAGCTCTGAAAGTCAGGTTTCATATGGGCTTTTAGGATATCCTGTGCTAATGACAGCGGATATTATGATGTTTAATGCAAATTATGTACCCGTAGGCATTGACCAAGTGCCTCACGTTGAGCTTTCTCGCGACATTGTAAGACGTTTTAACAATATTTATAAAACAGACTACTTTGTAGAGCCTGAGCCTCTTTTAACCCAAATACCTCTTATGAAAGGTGTGGACGGAAATAAAATGGGCAAATCGTTTAACAACGATATAAAAATCTCAGACGATGAAGAAACCACGACAAAAAAAATCATGAGTGCAATTACAGACAGGAGCCGCCTAAGACGCGATGACCCCGGACATCCTGAAGATTGCGAAGTGGTTTATGATTATTGGAAAATTTTTGACAGTGAAGAAAAAGTAAAAGAAATAGACGCACTCTGCCGCAAAGGCGAGATAGGCTGCGCTCAGTGCAAGCGCGAACTTGCAAAGAAAGTAAATGAAATGCTTGCACCAATAAGGCAAAAACGTCTTGAGTTGGCCCAAAAACCCGAACTTGTAAGAGAAATTCTTATGGAAGGGTCTAAAAAAGCACAAACAGAAGCACAAAAGGTACTTGATAAAGTAAAAGAAGTTGTGAGGATGTATTAATGGATAAACTCGTAGAAACTTTCATTAAACTTGCAAAAATACCCTCTCCCTCTTTAGGAGAAGAAAAAGTTGCGGATAAAATCATTGAAATTCTGCAAGAAGAAAACATCAAAGCTCAAAAAGATGACTACGGAAATGTTTACGCTCATATTGAGGCAACCGACAATACAAAAAGACCTCTGCTTTTAAGTGCGCATATGGATGTTGTGGGGGATGATTCACCGGTGAATATCGTCGTAAACGGCGATATAATTGAAACAGATAAAACAAGGACTTTAGGTGCGGATGATAAAGCAGGAGTAGCTGCGGCGATAAGATTGGCATCAGAAGTAAATAAAAACAAAAATCTCTCCCATGGCGGGCTTGAGCTTGTATTTACACGTGATGAAGAACAGAGCATGACAGGTATTCACCACCTTGATTTTTCTAATCTTGAAAGCGAATACATCCTAGTCCTTGACTCATCAGAGCTTGGCAAGTTTGAAATATCAGGTGCAAGCTACACAAAACTTGATGTAACCGTTACTACAAAAACAGGCGGGCACAGCGGTCTTGATATTAATAAAAAAGACAGAATTAACGCCGCAAAAATCATTGCCGACTATGTAAAAGTCGCTCCCATAGGCGTTATTAACGAAGATGAGCTGGGCGTTGTTACATCTGCTAACTTAGGCTGCATTGTAGGCGGAGGAATAGAGCGAACACTAAAAGCCGCCGCTAAAGAAGAAAATCCGCATAAGTTTATCTCAAAAAACTGCACGGATAACGTAATAAACACAACTGCCTGTGCTCACTACTCTATCAGAAGTTCAAATGCTTGGTATGAAAAGGAATTAATAGACGCATACAAAAATATCGCAAATGCCGTAAAGAAAAAATACGGCGAGCTTGTTGATATAGAGCTTGAAGTAACGGAACACTTAAAACCTTTTGAAAAATCAGATGACAATACCCTTGTTACAATAGGTCGCGAAGCAGCTAAAAAAACAGGTTTAAAGCTTGATGTAAGTTCATTTCATGCAGGCGCTGAAACTCACGTTTACGCTAATGAAAAAAATAAATACAATAAAACCTTTAAACCGGTTTTAATAGGTATTGCAGACATAAAAAATATGCACTCGCCAAACGAGTGCATAAATACCAAAACTTATCTTGAAGGGTATAAATTCCTAAAGCAATTCTTTGAAGAATTTAACGCTTAACGATTTCTTGCCCAGAACTTCCATTTTGGAACATCAGATTGATAAAACTTAAGTGCAAGCAAATCTCCGCTTCTTACCTGAAGCGCCTTACCTTCTTCGATGTAAGAAAGTATTGAATTTTCATATGCTTCATTTACGCCCGATTTAAAACGACCCCTGCCTGATGTCGGGTGAATAAAACCGTTACCAAAGTGATAAGCGGTGCTAAAACCTTGCACGAAAAAGTTTGCAACACTTATGCTTGCTTTTTTTGCGGTGTCTTTAGCATCAAAGGGCTTATAGCCTACAACTTTTGCCTCCCAATCAGCATCGTGCACTTTATAAGTTACATTTTGCTTTGGGTCAGTATAATAAGTAGGTTTTATAATAAAATAAGCGTCACGCTTGGCACGTTTAGCGTCAACCACTTGAAGAACTTTACCCTGAATAACTGCGTCTTTTCTTAACAATACGCCATTATCAAACTCAACCTCTTCAATTACTCTGCCCTCAAAAACAGCAGAGGGATTATCTGTCGAAAAAGAATTAATACATTGGACAACAGCTTTATTTGCGGCAAAAGCAGGTGTCACAAAAAGTAAAAGAGCTAGTGTAAGTAATATTTTTTTCATACATTCTCCTTAAACTAATAACTCTAAGGCTCTTGAGGAACTAAAATTTCATATCCTCTTTCTTTTAAAACTTTTGCTTTTTTAGCAAGTTTCATATCCTCTTCAACCATCTCAGAAACCATGGTTTTAAGGTCATATTTAGGCTGCCAGCCGAGTTTTTGGCGGGCTTTTGTGCTATCACCCAACAGAAAATCAACTTCAGCGGGTCTAAAGTATCTCGGGTCAACCTCGATTAAAACTTTACCTGTTTTTGAATCAATACCTTTTTCATCAAGACCCTTACCCTGCCAGATTAAATCAATACCGAGCTCTTTAAATGTCATATTACAAAAATCACGAATTGAAGTGGTTACGCCCGTTGCAAGTACAAAATCCTCGGGCTCATCCTGTTGAAGAACTCTCCACATACCCTCAACGTAGTCTTTTGCATGACCCCAATCACGCTTAGAGTCAAGGTTTCCAAGGTATAATTTATCTTCCATGCCAAGCACCATACGAACCGCAGCACGGGTGATTTTTCTTGTAACAAAAGTTTCACCGCGGCGGGGGCTTTCATGGTTAAATAAAATACCGTTGCAGGCGTATAGGCCGTAGCTTTCTCTGTAATTTATCGTAATCCAGTAAGCATACAACTTAGCGCAAGCATATGGCGAACGGGGATAAAAAGGTGTAGTTTCTTTTTGAGGTGTTTCCTGAACAAGTCCGAAAAGCTCTGAAGTTGATGCTTGGTAGAATTTTGTCTTTTTTTCAAGTCCTAAAATTCTTATTGCCTCAAGAAGTCTTAAAGTACCTATACCATCGGAGTTAGCAGTATATTCAGGCTCATCAAAAGAAACTTTTACGTGGGATTGAGCTGCAAGGTTGTAGATTTCATCAGGCTGAATTTCGCCTATCAGTCTGATAAGGTTTGCAGAATCGGTTAAATCACCGTAGTGCAGCTTAAATTTCAAATCGGGATTGTGAATATCCTGATAAAGATGGTCAATCCTTGAAGTGTTAAAAGATGAAGCCCTGCGCTTCATACCGTGAACTTCGTATCCTTTTTCCAATAAAAGTTCGGCAAGATAACTGCCGTCTTGTCCTGTAATACCGGTTATAAGCGCTTTTTTCATACCTTCTCCATAATAATGTCTGATAAGTATATTATACAATTTATAGAAAGCAAAGCAAGCAAAAAAGAATTGCCCCAAAGACACTCTTAGGGGCAATTTGTTCGGTTGTAGTGAATTATCTATTTGGCGGGATTTTGGACATCGGGGTGCTTAGGAGACATAGGATGACCTTGCGGGCCTCTTTTACCTTTATGATTTTTAGCAAATTCTTTTCTGCCTTCTTGTTTCATTTTTTCAAGAGTTTTCTTTTGTTTGTCGGTTAAAATTGACTCAAAGTCTTGCATATTTTGTTTTCTGATTTCTCTTGCTTGAGCTTTCAAATTCATAATATCTTTGTGCAGAGCATCAATTTTTGTTTTTGCTTCTGCTTGAGTAAGCGATCCGTTTTCACGAATTGCACGGATTTCATCTTTTTTAACTTTGATTTTATCCATTACGGGTTTCATTTTTTCAAAACCGTCTTTTCTTATTTGTTCTGCTTTAGCTTTTTGTTCATCTGTTAAATTTAATTTCTTATCAAATTCTGCCTTCTTTTTCTCCATTTTAGCTTTCATTTCAGGGCTCATAGGAGGTCTTTGGTGTTCAATTCTTTTTTGTTCGCATTTAACGCCTTTGTTGTTTATGTCACTAACAGGGCATGGAGCAGCATATGTTGCTGAAGTTACGAAGAAAAGTGCCAAAGTTGAAGCAAGTACTATTGATTTTTTCATAATTAAAAATCCTTTCTAAATTAAATCTTTTAATATTTCGCAGAGCTCTTTTTTTGCGTTGTACAATCTTGATTTCACTGTGCCTACAGGACATTTGAGTTTTTTTGCAATGTCCTCATAGAGCATGTTGTCTATTTCATGAAGCATAATAACTTCTCTGTATTTTGGTTTTAAGCCGTTTATGGCGTTAATTATCATTTGATGACGCTCATTTTGAATAAGTTTCAATTCGGGAGTCGTTTTTTTGTCTTTTATTTCATTTATTTTTTCTTCATCAATATCAGTCCTGTTTTTGACATAGGAAGATTTCAGGTAGTCTTTGGAGAGGTTCTTTGCGATAGTCCCTATCCAGCTTTTCAACTTCCCTTGTTCTTTGTATTTATCTTGATTTTGCCAGACTTTGATATAAACTTCCTGTTCTATATCTTCATTTTGCTCGTTTGTAATTTTTTTAATTATGTATCTGACATTTTTTTTGTTTTGTTCGATTAATTCACTAAACTTCATCACTCTACCATTATCAGGCCGTATTCATCCGTAGGAAAGCCTAAATCCTCCGCACTTAAATTATGATATACAAGCGAATTTACTATATCATATTGATAATTAAGTGCACTGCCTCCTATGGCGAAGAACATAAGCGCAAGAGTCAAACATGCGGTTTTAAGCGCATATTGAACTTTGTTTTTGCGTTTTTTCTGTTCTAAAAAATACGGGCGTACTTCATTTATTAAAGACGATACTTTCTGCATCTTTTCATGTTCTTTTGTGCACTCAGGGCAATTTGCAACATGCTCAAGAAATTCTTTATCATCTTTAAAAATAAAATATGCTTCGTATTTATTACATTTATGTTCCATTTTTTCGCTCCTACATTTGTATAACGAAGCACAAAATAAAAATGTTCATTTTTATTTTAAAAAATTTTTTCTAAACCCCGAAACGCTTGTATATCGCCTCAATGTTGCGCAAATATTTTTTCTCGTCAAAGCAGTCTTTTATTTCTTCTTCGCTTAAATGCTGACGCATATTTTCTTTAAAATTACCCTCATCACCGTGGCTAAAGGCGTCAAGTGCCTCTTTTTGCACAATTTCATAAGCTTGCTCGCGGGTTTTGCCTTTTTGAGTGAGCTTTAAAAGACATGCCTGCGAATAGATTATCCCGCCGTATTTTTCGATGTTTTTAATCATATTCTCAGGCTTTAAGACAAGATTATTCACAACATTATTGAAACGATTCAGCATGTAATCAATTAAAATCGTTGAATCGGGGAAAATTACCCTCTCAACGCTTGAGTGAGAAATATCACGCTCATGCCAGAGGGTTATATCTTCCATTGCTGCAAGAGAATTTGCACGAACTATACGCGCTAAGCCCGAGAGATTTTCGCAAGCTATAGGGTTTTTCTTGTGCGGCATAGCACTTGAGCCTTTTTGACCCTTGCTAAAGCCTTCCTCAGCCTCGCAAACTTCCCATCTTTGCAGGTGGCGAATTTCTACGGCAAAGTTTTCTATAGCGCAAGCTATGTGAGATAATGCGCTAATATAGGCACTGTGTCTGTCCCTTGCAATTACTTGAGTAGAGATTTTTGCACTTTTAAGACCTAAAATCTCACAAGTCATCTGCTCTATTTGAGGTTCAACATTTGAATAAGTACCCACAGGGCCTGATATTTGCCCTACAAGAATATCATTCAGTGCATAGTTAAATCTCTCCTTTGCACGAGATAACATATCATACCAGTTTAAAAGCTTAAACCCGAATGTTATAACCTCTGCTCCTATACCGTGCGAGCGGCCTATGCAGAGAGTATTTTTATGCTCTTTTGCAAGGTTTAATATAGAATTTAAAAGAGTATCCAAATCCTCGTTTATTATGTCAGATGCGTCTTTTATCTGAAGTGCAAGGGCTGTATCTATGACATCAGAACTTGTAAGACCCATATGAATATATGGAGAATATTTTTCGCCCACATTTTCATTGACGTTAGTTAAAAAAGCTATAACGTCATGGCGAACTTCTGCTTCAATTTCATCAATTCTTTTAACATCAAAAGAGGCTGTTGTTTTAATGTGTGAGAGTGCTTCATCGGGGATTTTGCCGACTTTGTTGTATGCCTCACAAACTGCAAGTTCTACCTTGAGGTAATAAGAGAACTTTGAGTTTATGTCCCATATGGATGAAATTTTTTCTCTTGAATATCTTTCAATCACAAATTGTATTATACTATAAAAAAAATTTTTTTAGGGGTTTTATAGACCTGAGATATTATGAGAATATTGCCTGTACTGATTAATTCAAAAACACCTGCACTTAGGGGGAGAAGTGCGGGAAATGACGGTGAAAAAGGCGCACATCCTGTGTATGCAACGCTTGAAACGCCTGATTCTACACAAATTTCAACTATTACAAGAGCACTAAGCGAGCTTGATAAGGTAGAGTTTTTACCAAATGACCTTATTTATGTAAAAAATTTAGGTGCAAACCCTCCCTTTAATAACGGCCATGAGGCTATCGAGTGGATAAAAAACAGCGGCGCAAAAATACTTTATGCTGATTTTTCTAACCCTAAAGTCCATGCCTGCCTAAACTATGACAAAGACAAAGGGACAATGATTTTTATTAATTCAAATTATAAAGACAAGTGTTCTCACTCTGATGTACTTGCAATTTCTGAGGCGATATTTCATGAATGCGGGCATGGAAAAGACCAAGACAGCGAAAACTCTATACAGGAAGAGCTTAACTGCCTCAGTTTAAATGTTTTGGCGCATAGATTTTACGAGAAAAAATACCCTAAAGTATTTGAGAACCAAAATTCTTTTTTATACACGGAAGGAGTGAGTTTATACCCCAAACTCTTTTTCAGTTTTTATAAAAATGCTCTTAAACAAAGAATTGCAGATAAGTACGGGTATCTTCAAAGCGGGGATAGTAAACATCCTGCTACAAAAATAGCAGATGAAATAAAAGATATATACCAAAGTGCAACATATGTGTAATAAAAATTTACAAAAAAATTTCAAAAATAGCCTAAAAATTAGCCACATGGGTAATATAACAGGCTTACAAAATTGTAAAAGCATGATATAATAAGTCTAAGGTTGTTAGATATGTGTGTGCTTTAAAAAAATGGGAGGCAAAATTTATGTCAACTCTTGTAGAAAAATTGAAAGTGAAACCGGTCATCAAATCAAAATTCAACGATGAATTCCAACACTATCTCAAAAAACAATGCCTGAAAACTACTTTCAACGGTCTTGAACTTGAAACTTTCAGCTGGTACAAAAAAATGTTAGGTTTAATGTAGTTTAAAAAAAGACTTTAGGTGTTGATTAAAAATTTAAGATTTTATAAGCCTGTCATAAACATTTGACAGGCTTATAGAAGTCTCTTTTAATCCAAAATCGTCATAATTTCGTCTAACTCTTTTTTTGGCGAACGCTTATCTGAAACCTCAGGCTTACCTATGGTAAGCAGTGAAACAATCCTATCATCATCATTTATATTTAAAATCTCTCTAAATCTGTCTGATGCTAAAACGGGCGCAACCATCCAACAGCTGCCCAGATTAAGAGCATGCGCACTTAGCGCCATGTTCTCAATTGCTCCCCCCATGCTCAAAAGCTGGGAATCAGGACGCATTTGGCTGATTTTTGCACACTCAAATCCACAGTTCTCAAGAACCCCTTCGCAAAATGAGGGGGCTTTTGTTATTATGCAGGCAATAACAACCGGAGCTTTTTCAAAAAACGTAGAGTGCCCTCTGTAGCGCTCGATTTTTTCTTTTTGGTCTTCATCTTTTAATTTTGATAAAATTTCATCATAAGTATCAAGCACGGCTTGAGCCATTTTGTGCTTAATTTCATTATTGTATATGGCAATAAACTTCCAGTTTTGAGCATTTATTGCGCTCGGTGCAAGTCTTGCAGAGTTTATTATCCTTTTGATATCTTCTTTTGGAGGTATATAATCCTCATATTTTCTGTTAGTTTTTCTCGTATCAACTATTTCAAAAAAATCCATAATACCCCTTTGATGATATAATAACGCTATGAAAAAATTTATTTTAATTTTATTTGCTTTTTATTTTTTTGTAAATACGGCACTATCCGAGCCAAACTACAAATACAATGTCTATCGTGCAGGCGAAACTTCAAACCTGGGTGCAAAAGATTTTTCCCAAGGTTCAAAAGTGCTTTTTATCGTTGATTTTTCAAACAGTATGAATGAAAAAATGGGCGATAGGACAAAGCTTGATGTAGCGCTTGATACGCTATCTTCCATATTGCCGCAAATTCCCCAAAATGTGCAAACAGGTCTTAGAATTTACGGACATCGGGGCGGCTTTACTTACATGGACGGATGTATGGCATCAAAATTAGCCGTACCGCTTGGCGCAAATAACTCAAGCAACATTTTAAATTCCCTCTATAAAACCTCAGCCGTAGGCTGGACGCCTATTACTTATTCGCTAAAGCAGGCAATAAACTCAGATTTTGCAGGTGTCAGCGGTCAAAAACACATAATTCTTTTAACCGACGGGGGCGAAAACTGCGACGAGAGCCCTTGTACTTATGCTATAGAACTTATGAAAACAAGAAACGATATTTCAATTGACGTTATAGCTTTTGATATTTTTGACCAAGAGGCAAGAAATCAACTGAGGTGCACCGCCCTTACAACATCGGGCAAATTCTACAGTGCAAACTCTCCCGATGAATTAAGAAACAGTCTTTTTGAAAGTTTAAACATAGATAAAGATGTCAGAGGCAGGATTAAAATTAATCCCTAAAAACTTGACTAAATACGCTCAAAATCCTATTATGGAGAGATGAAAGATATTTTTATAGTATCGCCTGTTAAAACTCCCGACAACATAAGAGAATTTTGCAAAAAGACCAACTGCAGAGAGTTTTACGTATATCATCATCGCTTTATAAACGACAATTTTGAGTATATTGAAGAGTACATAAAAGCGGCAAAAGAGTGCAACGCAAAGATTTATGTAAACTTTAAGCACTCAATTGATGAAGAAGAAGTATCAAAAACCAAAAAGTTTATAGAATTTCTCCATACAACAAAAATCAACGGTATTTTTGTAAATTCATACGGAATACTTGAGATTATAAAGACCATGGACTTGCCCTTTAAGGTTATTATAGATTCTTACTTTGATATTCATAATCTATGCGGTATAGAGTTTATGGAGATGTTTCACAAAATTGACAGACTTATAATAACAGAAGAGTTGTACCTTAAAAATATTGAAAAAATTAAAAAATACGCAAAAATCCCTCTTGCAATAGATACGGATAATCTCCCGTACTTTGCCGATGATATTATAAAATCCCGCGCGGTTTCATCTGTTGTAATTAAAGGGAAATTCCAAAACTCGGATGAGATTTTGCACGCTATAAAACTTATAGAAAAAATCCTTGCTAAACCAAAAATGTTTAAAGAGCAAAAACTCCCCTTTAAACACGTGAGAAAGAGTTTCTACAGGACAAATCACTTCTGCGGAGAGATACAAAGCGCTCAGGGCGGAGATTTTAAATTTGCAAATAATATACATAAATACGACTGGAAAATAAAAGGTTCAACCCTTAAAAAAGACTGTAGCTACCAAGAGTTAAAGCTGCCAAAATTAAACCTTAGAATATCAAGTTTAGAGCAGCTAAAAGAGCTCGAAAAATTTATTGAAAAAGCAGGCTTTAACCCCGTTAACTCAATTGAATACGGAGAAGTAGCCTCAACGGTTGACCTTTATACAAAAAGTTTTGATGAATTAGTAAATGTTGTTAAAGATTTTTGTAAAAAACATAAAATAAAACTTAACCTCTCTACACCGAGAATACTTATAGAAAGGGACTTTGACAGGGTTTATGAACTTATAAGGACTCTTGCTCTCAAAGCTCCAAAACCCTCAACTGTTGTTGTAAACAACATAGGCATGTGGTGGGCGATAATTAACGACAACAAATTAACCGATGTTAATCTTGAAATTGGCGGAGGAATAAACCTGCTTAACAGCTATTCGATAAAATGCCTCTCAAACCTGCACCCCATACGTGCTATAGACTTTTCTACATTGGGAGATGAAGATAATGTAGTTTCTTGCATTAAAAAAACAAAACGCTTAATACCTAATAAAAAAATGTTTATAGGCGGCGCAAAAAGGGTTGAGAGCATCGGACTTTGCCCGCTTAACTGCGACAGTGCCGTTGTTTCAAGGCTTTCCTGTTCAGCTCCCTGCCATAAGGGTCACTGGTGCATAACAGACCCTCTTATAGAAAAAACTTTCCCCATTATGGTTGATGGTTTTTGCAAAATGCATATGTTTGAAGAAAAAATAGTGCAGAATTTTGATAAAATCCCTTATTATCAAAACCTTGGAATAAATGAATTTATTATAGATTTTTCATCTATCCATTCACCCCTTGTACCAAAGATTTTAAGCAATTATTTAAATGCTATGTATAAAAATTCTCATCTTAAATAAGCTAAATATTGATAAAGCGGAGTAATTTTGCTTTTGTCTTTATCAAGAGCAGAGATTATTTCTTTTTTCATGGTTTCAAGGTCGGGCTCTTTTTCATCAAAATACAATTGCCATGGGGCAACTTTTAGGACACGAGCTATTGCAACAAGGTTTTCGCACTGCGGATAATTATGTCCTGATTCAATCCTTGAAAGGCTTTTCATTTCTATATTTACCAGCTCCGCAAGCTGTGTTTGTGATAAACCTTGTTTTTTTCTGAAAAATTTAATTCTTTTGCCGAGAATTTTCTTAAGCTCTCCGGCTTCAATCTCTTGCATTAATTTTTCCTTGTTTTTAATAATTCTAATTTTAAAGCACGGTGATAAAAACTTATTTTTAAATAGATTTTTTTACATTTTTCTTATTTTAAGTTGTAATTTATAGAATTATAATGTAATATTTTATTAAAAATTATCATTTAAAAGGGTAATATGTACATGAGTAAAATTAAAAATCTCGCTTTTACTTTAGCGGAACTGCTAACAGCCGTACTTGTAATATCAGTTATTATGGTGGCACTAGCTCCTGTTATAACAAAAAGAATGAAAGAAAATATTACAGTACAGACTGATAATAAAAAAGGACTTGAAATATACACTAACCCAGGGACCTATACTTTTGATGTTCCTATTGGTATAAATACTTTATTTATTCAAGGCTCAGGCGGTGGCGGTGGCGGTGGCGGAGCAAATTATATAGATAAAGAAATATCATTTAATACAATCGGAACTCAAACTTGGATAGTACCAAGAGGTGTAAATCAAATCACTTTTACTATTACCGGCTCTGGAGGTGGCGGAGGCGGAGGAAATGCTCAAAAAATAAATAAAAATTGTGTTACTGGAATGACACAAATACAATTTATTAGCGATAATGGCTTGGACTTATGTGTAACAGATTCACAAACACCAGTAAACGGCGCTTATAATGGATTAATAAGAACGGTCAGCGCAAAAACTACATGCGACTGGGATATGTGTTGTTGGAAAAATTCTGAAAGTAACTGCGACAGTTCAGGAGGTTATACCGCATGCAACAAAACAACTTGTACATATGGAGCAGCACAAAGTTGGTGCTCAAGTTCACAATTTGCCGCAAAATACTCTGTAAGCAATGCAAGATTAATAAAACTTAACGAGATAAAAAGAATAATATCATACGGTAAATTGGGAAAAAATGGATTAAAGGTATGTAAAAATATTTCAATACCTGACAGTTACTGTCCAAGTGGAACAATTAATACATACGACAGTTACGTCTCAAGATGTGAAATGGGATTGGAAAATTCTGCACCGGGTTCAAACAATTCCCATGCATATACTGCACATATTTGGCTCGATAATGAAGAACAATTATGCTTCTACAAAAATACTATTTCATACAATAAAAATCCTCTACAAGACAAAAAAATACCTTACTCCGTCTTCTGCGCATATGAACTTGATAACTGGTTTCAATACTCAGGAGCAGGAGGAGCATCTGGTGCTGTTATGGAAAAGACTATTAATGTTCTGCCTAAAGATGTGTTTGAAATAACAATAGGTAGTGGTGGTAATGGTGGAGCTGCAAGAACTAAAGGGTCTCAGGGTGGAACAACAAAGATTGTTCATAAGAGAGGTTCTGTTGAATTAGGAACATATTATGTAAAAGGCGGATTAGGAGGTAATGGAGCAACAACATCTGCTAATGGTAGTGCTTACACTAATGGTACAGGTTCGTCTGATACAACAGTATCCGGTACATGTTACGCCAGAAATAGGAAAGATACTTCTGATAGTTTTATTGGAGGTAATACAACATGTTCTGTTATCTCATATAGTGGAGAAAGTGGAACAGAACTACAAGGTGGAAACGGCGGAAGATTAAAAAATGAGGGAGTAGCAACTCAAGGAGGAACAATAGGAGAAATGGGAGAAAATGTAAGCGGCGGAAAAAATGCAACAGAATATGCCTTTGGTGGTGGAGGAGGGACATGTAAAAGAGGAGTTAGAACTGCTTCATCATGCTCAAGCGGAGGTAAGGGAGCAAACGGCAAAATAAACATTTCATACAGAATAATGTTACCCGGAGGCGGGGGTGGCGCAGCCACCCGTGTTGGAGGTTCAAAAGTTGTATCAGAAAAAAACACCGATTATGAAATCAAATATAAAATACAGGAAGGAACTCGTCTTGTATTTCAAATAGGCGCAGGTGGCACCGGAGGCTTAGCAGGACAAAACGGAACCAACGGGCAACCTACAACAATAAGCGGTAATAAAATAATATTTCTTGCAGGAGAAGGGGGTAAAACAGTAACCTCAACACAAAAAAATAATTTAAGCAGCTGCATAGGAACTACAACAAACTCCACAACAATTAAGAATTGTATAAATAATTCTTCTTATAAGGCACAAGGAGGTAAGTCATCATATGTAAGCACTGATTCAACACTTGTAAATAGCTCAACAGGTCTAATAACGAATGATTCAGGAAAAATATCATACACAATTTCAACCAGCTTTAAAGGAAACAACGGGAAAACAGGAGCGCAAAGCTATAATGTTGTTCCGTATACTTATGGTTTTGACGGAGGCATCGGAGGAGCTCCGTTTGGTATAAGGTCAAATTCAATAGTAGCGTCAGTTAGCTGCGGAGGCGGTATATCAGGAACATACGGAAGTACAACGGATGCAAATGCGTATTTATGCACATCCGGTTCACCGGATGGTAATTCAGCAAGAAGTCATGACCCTGTTAACAATGAATTTGGAGGAAGCGGAGGCGGAGGAGCAGGTGCAGTAGGCGACTCCTTTGAACAAGGTTCAGGAGGTAACGGCTCTAGCGGTTATTTGAGGATAAGGTGGGACATGTCAGAGCAAGAGTAAACTCTTACTCTAAGGATTAAATACACGCAAAAAGATACATACTAAAAAGCCGCGTTTTTCTTTCTTTTGGTTCATTTTCTTTCTTTTTGCGTTGGCGCTTGAAACAAAAAGAAAGAAAATGAACAAGGTTAAAAGGTATAAGGAGAAAATTTATTAAAGTGACTTATATGGGCGCACACTATTTGCAAAATAAACTAAGTCCAGTGTCGCCCTGTCCGCCAAAGCTCCTTGCTTTGCCGCCACGGGCTCACATCCTAAGGCTCGTTTGAAAATTTTAACGGGGCACAAGCCCCGTAGAAAATTTTCTACGTGGGTTTCTTGGATTATTGACGCTCCTCACTTTTTGACTTCGTTTGAAAATTTCATAGAAATTTTGTCACTTCGTCAAAGTGACTCGCATGGGCGCACGCTAATGCTATCGCGCCCGCACAAAATCCGTTTCGTATCTTAATTCTATGAGGCACGCTCCAGGTAGGTAGATTAAATCTATACAACATAGTGCCTCTTTTTTTGAGTTCTTTTCTACTTGAAAAATCCAGATTTTCAGGTATAATATACACTGTCACTTTAGGGAGAAAAAATGGATATAGACCAGAGTTTGATATTTAATTTGCTAGTAGTGGCATTTTTGTTGTTTTCAAACGGATTTTTTGTAGCAAGCGAGTTTGCATTTGTAAGTATCAGAAAAACACGTGTTTCACAACTCTCAAACGAGGGTAATACTGACGCAAAAATCGCACTTGGCGGTATTGAGCACCTTGATAAAACAATTGCTGCGGTTCAATTAGGTATTACAATTTCAAGTATCGGCTTAGGTTGGGTGGGCGAATCTACTCTTGTAAGGCTTATTGAGCCTGTTTTCCACTTTTTACCCGAGGCTTGGCGCGGATTTGCAACACACTCTCTTGCAGTTACTCTTGCATTTTCGCTAATTACATTTATGCACGTCGTAATAGGCGAACTTATGCCAAAATCAATTGCACTGCAATTCCCCGAGCGCACGACGCTTTTTGTAGCCCGTCCGATGTATGCTATAACAAAAATCTTTACACCGTTTATTTTCCTCCTAAACGGTCTTGGCAACTGGCTTTTATCGTTGATTAAAATCCCTCCGGCTCACAGCGCACACATTGTGCACTCTGTTGAAGAGCTGGATATGATTATAAACGAATCTCACAAAGAGGGCGTTTTAAACGACACGGAAAAAGAAATTTTACAAAATGTCTTTAAATTTTCCGACACATTGGCAAAACAGGTCATGGTGCCTCGTCCCGACGTTGTAAGTGTTCCTATTGACATATCAACTCAAGACTTAAATAAACTCATTATTGAAAATCAATACACAAGATACCCTGTCTACAGTGACGATTTAGACCATGTTTTAGGTATATTGCACGTTAAGGACATTTATCCTCTTATGGTTGAGGGCAGAGAAATAAACCTAAAAGAAATCCTGCGTGAGCCGATTTTAGTCCCTGAAACAATGACTATGGACAATATGGTGCTCGAATTTAAAGAGAAAAAGACTCAGATGGCAATCGTTATAGACGAATTTGGCGGAGTATCGGGTCTTATCACTCTTGAAGATGTGCTTGAAGAAATTTTTGGCGAAGTGCAAGATGAGTTTGATGAAGAGGAAGCCGACATCAGACAGATTTATGACAATGAATATGTGGCAAACGCCATGATGCGATTGGATGAATTTAGCGAATACTTTGACCTGAAATTTGATGATGAGGACGTTGACACTATAGGCGGTCTTGTTGTTAAGTACTTAGGTCACATCGCAAAAGAAAATGACATCACAACTATCGGCGGCTTTACTTTTAAAGTCCTTGAAACAGACGGCGCAAGGATTGTTAAATTAAAAATAAAAAGACAAGAAAGCGCGCTTAGCGCACAAGAAAATGAATAGAGGTAAAAATGGGATTTGAAACATTTTTCAGCATAATAATAATGTTTATGTTCTTAGGTCTTGCAATAGGCGGTTTTATAGCTTTGGCGCTGTATTTTTTGCCTATTATAATTGCTGCCGCAAGAAAGCACAATCAAATTTTGCCCATAACTTTAATTACAATTTTTCTCGGGTGGACATTTTTAGGCTGGCTTGTTGCCACTCTGTGGTCTTTAAGCCCTGATGTTCAAACAAATCCCCCCGAAACAAAAGAAAATTAATTAAGCGCGGATTTTACTTTTGATATTTTTATATAAGCCTCCTCAATTCTCCGGGGGCTTATTTTGCCGTCTTTTACGGCATTAAAAACAGTATCGTTAAACTTTTTGGCTATTTCTTTATCTTCACTTATGTTGTTACCGAATACCAATATGTCGCAGCCTGCGTTAATAGAATTTATTACAGCCTCTTCAAATGTGTAATTATCGGCTATTGCACCCATCTGCATATCATCTGTTATAATAAGCCCCTTAAAACCGAGCTTGCCCGCTAAAAGGTCATTTACCGTTTTATATGAAAGTGTAGCGGGGTATTTATCATCAATATTTTTATTGTAAATGTGAGAAACCATAATATTCTGTGCAGCTGCGCTTGAAATAAGCGCCTTATAAGGCTCAAGTTCAAGGTTTGTGTACATATCGCTAACATCAACAAAACCTTTGTGAGTGTCACCCGAAGCGCTGCCATGGCCCGGGAAGTGCTTTGGAGCTGTTAAAATACCGTATTGATTATGCGCGAGAATATACGCATTAGCATGGTTTATAACTTTTTTCGGGTCATCAGAAAAAGAGCGTCCGAGTTTATAAATTACCTGTGAATTAGGATTAAGCGCCAAATCCACACATGGGGCAAAGTTCAAGTTTATGCCCAAATCTTTAAGGGTTGAGGCAATTTTTTTTGCCTCAAGATATGTTGTCATCTCGTCATTTTTGTCCCCGAGTTCTTTATGAGAAAGGGTATCAACGCTAAAACCCCTGTTTGAAGGCAGGCGGGAGATTTTTCCGCCCTCTTGGTCAATTGAGATAAAAAGTTTTGTCTTTGAGGCTGCTTTAATATCGGAGATAAGCTTTTTTAACTGTTTTGGATTTTTTACGTTTTTAATGCTTTTTGGGTCTTTTGTAGAGTTAGAAAAAATTATAACCCCTGATATTCTGTCATTTTCAAGGTCATTATATAGAGTAGAATTTTTCTCAAGCTTTGTGCCGTCAAACCCTACTATCAGCATTTGCCCTATTTTATGGCGCAAAAGAGTGTTATTATAATTAAAATCCGCACTCACGGGCATACATAGCGCAACAAAGGCAAAAAAAGCTATTATTTTTTTCATAAATTCCCCTTAAAAGACATAAAAATTGGTTCTTAAATTAAGCGATTGAGATTGCATGGCATTATCAAGAATAGTAGCACCTGCGCCCATCCATATACTGCTGTTTTTAATATATTTAGGGGTATAGTCTATTCCGACCATAGGCTCATATTTATTGAGTTTTTGACCGCTTATTTTGTTTTTAAAAGATATAGAGGCTCTCTCTCCTAAGCGTATGCTGGGTGTTATAAAAGCACCCCTTGAGGCTGAGTTTATGTTAGTTGTGTCATATGTGGTTTCAACTCCGCCCGTTAAGCTTAAATATTTGCCTCTAACCGTTGCACCAAGCTCTTGGCGGAGGTTTTTATTTAAAGTGTTTGAATCATTATACTGAGTAGATTTTGAAGTTATGCCAAACTTGTCATTACCCAGCACCATATCGTTTCCCGAGGGCATTTCAAGAGATTTTGAATAAGTTGACACTTTTTTTATCTGATTAACCCTGTATTTAGGGTTAAAATCGGTATTTAACAAAATATCATCATCGCAGGCAGTTTCTTTTAATTCAATATAATCTCCCAAGAAAGGTTTTTCCTCCTCTTGAGTTATCTCAACAGCACCTTCTATAACTTCATCAGCATCATCTACAGCAAAGACAAACTGCTGCAGCTCACTTTTATCCTCGCTCTGAGGTGCAATTTCTTCACCACAGGCAGGATATAAACCAAAAAACATTATATAAAATATGAACAAAATTTTCTTGATATTCATATCTTATATATTACCCTTTCAGGCTATTTTTTCAAGCTTTTTGGAACAAAAGGAGGATAGAAAAGTCATTAAAACAAAAGAGCGCATAAAAATATGCACTCTAAAGTTATAAAAATGCTTCGCCTAGCGTCCGAAGGAGTTTACGTGGGGTTTTGCCAGATGTTTAAAATAAGAGCTGCTAAATTCTTCATTGCCGATAAATTCAATTGCAGTAGGTACTACAACAAGAAATAAATATACTACACCTGCAAAAAATACTAAACCAAGAGCTTCAAACATATATAAGCCTCGCTTTCTAAACAACCTGTTCCTTGTATTTAATTAATCGACACAAAAAGAAGTGTTCTTTATAATTTCACGCGATATTGTAATAAAAATTAATAATGAGGATTTAATTATGTCAGAATTAAGCAATATAAAAAGACTGTTAATTAATATGCACTGTTCCCGATGCAGGAGCGAATATGATGAAAATTCCATAAAAATTATGAGGAGTGAAAAGGGTTTACTTGTCTTTCAGGTAAAATGCGAAAAGTGCAAAAGGTGCTTTGGCATGGCACTTTTGGGCATGGATTCAAACGAACTTGAAAAAGCTCTTGATATGGATGAAAAAAAGCCCGAAATTAACGCAGAGCCGATAAATTACGACGATGTATTAGACGCACATCATTTTTTTCAAAATCTCGATGAAAACTGGTCAAAATACATTAACTAAACCGCGCATTTTACCATACGCTCAATAGCGCCAAGGGCGAGTTTTCTTAAGTTTTCTTCAACAAAAACTTCATTCTCGCCTGTTTGCAGAACATGCAAAATGTCCTCCAAGGTATTATATTTCATATTATGGCAGACAAGCCTGTCTGAAATGAGTATAAATTCTTTTTCGGGAAAATCGCGCGAGAGCCTGTCTACAACGCCTTTTTCCGTACCTATTAAAAATGTTTTTTTCTTGCTTCTTTCGCAATACTGCATTATCTGAGTGGTTGAGCCCACAAAGTCGGCAAGCTTAACCACTTCCTGATGGCACTCAGGGTGCACAAGAGTTGCAGCATCAGGGTATAAAATGCGCATTTTCTTCACTTCATCGGGCATAAGCCTCAAGTGAGTCGGGCAAAAACCGTTATATGAGATAATTTCTACATCAGGCAGTTTTTTTGCAACCCAAGAGCCTAAATAACAATCCGGAGCAAAAAGAACTTTTTTGCAATTCAGAGAACGAACTATATCAATAGCGTTTGAACTTGTGCAGCAGACATCAGCCTGTGCTTTAACTTCAGCAGTTGAATTTACATAGCAAACAACGGGAATATCAGGGTATTTTGCCTTGAATTCTTTCATGCGCTTAATGTCAATCATATTGGCCATTTGACAGCCTGAGTTCATATTAGGCAGGAGAACTTTTTTATCGGGAGAAAGAATTTTTGCGGTTTCCGCCATAAAATAAACACCCGCAAAGACAATTATTTCAGCGTCCGTTTTAGCAGCTATTCTTGATAAACCTAAAGAGTCGCCAACATAATCTGCCACATTATCAATTTCAACATTTTGATAACAATGCGCCAAAATTATCGCTTTGCGCTCTTTTTTGAGCTTATTTATTTTCTCTATAATCTCTTGCATCTAATAAGTGCGCCTTTTGTTGTTGCTTAGATTATTTTATTATAACAAAAAAATAATTAAATAAACTTGTGTGTAAAAGTTTTTTCACCCTTAGCGTAGGGTTCTACCGTTTGATAAGAGCCAAAAAGCTTGTATTTGTATATTGTCAGCCCATCTAAGCCCACCGGGCCTCTGGCGTGAGTTTTATTTGTTGAAATACCTACTTCTGCGCCAAAACCGTATCTAAAACCGTCTGAAAAACGGGTAGAGACATTGTGATAAACACCTGCAGAATCTACATAGTTCATAAATTTTTCAACATTTTTGCTATCTTCGCTTAAGATACTGTCAGTGTGCCCTGAGCCGTATTTGTTAATATGCGCTATTGCTTCATCCGTATCGTTTACAACTTTTAGAGAAACGATTTTATCACCGTATTCATGTGAAAAATCTTCAGGATTTTCAACAATTTTAACATCTGCAGCTTTAAGCGCATTTTTTAATTCATCAAGCTGCGGGTAGTCTTTGTGTACAAGTATGGTTTCAACTGCGTTACATGCGCTCGGGTATTGAACTTTAGCATCAACACAGAGCTTATGTGCAAGCTCAGGCTTTGCGGTTTTATCCACAAATATATGGCAAATTCCTGAGGCATGGCCTAAAACAGGAATTTTTGTATTTTCTTGAATGTATTTAACAAGTTTATTTGAGCCTCTTGGTATGATTAAATCCACATATTCATCAAGCTCTAAAAGTCCTTTTATATCATCTCTTTTAAACACAAGGTTAATGGCATTTTTTGTAAAGCCCTCAACCTCACTAAGCGCCTCGTTTATTATCTTTGCAATAGCGGCGTTTGTATTATTGGACTCTTTTCCGCCTTTTAGAATAACTGCATTACCTGATTTGACCGCAAGAGAAGCAATTTGAGAAATTACATCCGGACGAGCCTCAAAAATTACTCCTATAACCCCTATAGGGCAGGAGATTTTCTTTAAAATCAAACCCTCATCAAGTTCTTTTGTCCAAAAAACTTTATTTACGGGGTCTTCAAGAGAGATAACATCGCTTATGCCTTTTAGCATATCTCTCATTTTATTTTCATCAAGCTTCAATCTGCCATAGGTAGATTGAGTTATCTCGCCTGATTCTACAAGGGCTTTTGCCTCGTCTAAATCTTTTTTATTAGCCTCAAAAATCTCATCCTTATGCAGTTCAAGATTTTTTCTCATAGCTTCAAGGGCTTTGTTTTTTATTTCTTCACTCATCCCTAAAAGCTCAAGAGAGGCGTTTTTTGCTGCTTTTGCAATATCTTTTATATTATCCATAACTTACCTTTACAAAATTACAAGATTATCTTTTACAACCACATCATCATCACCCTTATAGCCCAAGATATTTTCTATCTCATGACTGTGTGCACCCATGATTTTTTTGCACTCATCAGAGCTGTAGTTGACCATAGCACGGGCAAATTCTTCGTGGTTTTCATCAAAAATACTTACAATCTCACCTGCTTTAAAATCGCCCTTAACATCTACTATACCAACGGCCAGTAAGCTTTTTTGCTTGTCAATTATAGCGGATTTTGCGCCCGCGTTAACCGTGATTTCGCCCATGATATTTGTAGCGTAGGCAATCCAGCGTTTTTTATGAGAAAGGATTTTATTTGGCAAAAATATCGTGCCCACGTTTTCTTCTTCAAAAATTCTTTTTATAATTCGCGGTTTTTTACCGTTTACAATCATCGCATAAAGCCCCGAGAGGTTTACGACTTTTGCAGCGGAGAGTTTTGTAATCATACCGCCTCTGCCGCCAAGGGAGGCACCTGAGGCGAGTTTTTCAATTTTTGCGGTCACTTTTTCTACCACATCAATTTTTTTGGCGTCAGGGTATTCTTTAGGGTTTTTATCAAATAAACCGTCAATATCTGAAACCATTACAAGCAAATCTGCATCAAGCTTTGAGGCAACTATGGCAGATAGTTTATCATTATCCGAAAAACACACATGCACAAGCTCTGATGGTAAAACAGCGTCATTTTGGTTAATTATTGGAACAATACCCAGCTCCAAAAGTTTAGAGAGAGTGTTTCTCAGGCTCAAATATTTCTTTCTGTTAGAAAAATCATCCTCTGTAACCAATATTTGAGCAACGGATATGCCGTATTTTTCAAAACCGTCTTGCCATATACGCATCAAAATCTGCTGCCCGACAGAGGCTGCAGCTTGTTTTAAGACATTACTTGTACTTGTATCAACTTTTAGTTTTTTTGCACCGATACCCACGGCACCTGAGGTTACAACAAGAACCTCTTTGCCTTTTTTCCTTAAAGATGAGATGTCTTCTATAAAAGAATACATGTGAGTGAGAGAAATCTCACCCTCTTCGTTTCTTAAAATATTTGTTCCGAATTTAAAAACTATTCTGTTAGCGTCGTTTATCATTTGATTTTAAAACCTATTAAGACTGAAATTTCAGTATGCTCATAACCTAAAGACTGAGCAAGAGCCTCATTTGTAACTGCACCTCTAAATGTAGCCACGCCGCGGCTTAGCGCATCATCTTCTTTAAGAGCAACAAAAGTACCTTTTTCGCCTAAATCTTGAAGATAGGGCAAAATCGCATAAGAATACGCATAAGAGGCGGTTTTTGGAACGTATGAGGGGATATTCGGCACAGCAGAGTGAATTACGCCGTATTTTTCAAACACCGGATTATCTAAAGTAGTCACTCTGTCTATAGTTTCTACGTTTCCGCCTTGGTCTATTGCAATATCAACAATGACCGAGCCTTTTTTCATTGTTTTAACCATATCGGCACTTACAAGCTTTGGAGCACGTGCCGAGGGTATTAAAACGGCAGTAATTAATAAATCTGCCTCCTTAACTTGCTCAGCTATAGTTGATGGGTTAGAGTAGTATGTTTTTATTTGACCCGGGAAAAACATATCCAAATTAGACATACGTCTTGAATTTATATCTAACACGGAAACATCAGCACCCATGCCCAGTGCTACTTGAGCAGCGTTTGAGCCTGCTACACCGCCGCCTAAAATAACAACTTTTGCAGGCGCAACACCCGGCACACCGCCTAAAAGCAAGCCTCTGCCGCCGTTTTGTTTTTCTAAAAATCTTGCACCAAGCTGAACACTCATTCTGCCTGCTACTTCGCTCATTGGTCTTAAAAGAGGCAGCTCGCCCCACTGAGTTTGGACTGATTCTGTAGCAATAGCGCAGACTTTCTTTTTCAAAAGCTCTTTTGTAAGTTCTTCTTCAATTGCCAAGTGAAGATAAGAAAATATAACCAAATCTTCTCTAAAGTATTGATATTCAGACTTTTGAGGTTCTTTAACTTTTACGATTATATTTGATTTTTCCCATAATTCTTTCGGGTCAGAAATAACCTGAGCGCCCGCATTTTGATATTGAACATCATCAAAACCGCTTAAATCTCCGGCACCTGATTCTATTGCAACGGATAAGCCCTTTTGAGTAAGCATACCGACTGAATCAGGAGTAAGCGCCACACGGGTTTCACCCTCTTTTAGTTCTTTTGGGATACCAAAATTTATCTTCATTTAAAGTCTTTCCTTAATAATTTCTTTTGCTTCTTCAATTTCATCAATTATAAGTGTTATTGCTTCAATTCTGTCTTTTGCAAAAATTACTGGTCTGCCTACAACCATGTAATCAACTCCTGCTTGAATAGCGTCAGTCGGCGTTACAACTCTTACCTGATCATCCACAACAGACCATGTGGGGCGAATTGCAGGACAAACTATAATAAAGTCATCACCGCAAACACGCCTTATAGCACCAACTTCAGACGCTGAAGCCACAACACCGTCAAGCTTAGCTTCCAGTGCAACTTTTGCAAGACGAGAAACATACTCGTCAATATTCATATTTACATTCAATTCTTGATTAAGTGTTTTTTGTCCAAAACTTGATAACAGTGTAACACCAAGAATTGTAGGCTGAGGTTTGTTATATTTTTTGGCAACTTCTCTGCATAGTCTGCAAGTGGTAGAAAGCATTTTTGAACCGCCTTTAATATGCAGGTCAAAAAAGTCTACATCATTTTTTACAAGATTTGCACTTGCGCGCGCAACAGTGTTTGGAATATCGTGAAATTTAGCGTCAAAAAAGACTTTTGCCCCCATTTCATGTATCATTCTGACAGCGTCATACCCGCAGGCAGTGTACAATTGCAGACCGACTTTAAAATAACCTGCATAATCTTTTAGCTGTATTACAAGCTCACGAGCCTCTTCAAGCGTATCTACATCAAGCGCCAGAATAATTCTCTCAGATGCACTTTGGGGTTTTTTTATAACCATTTGCTAACCTTAAAAAACTGCTATAGTACAAAAATTTTAACACCTTGAGTGCATAATTGCAACCGCGCATAAATATTGAGAAATGTAAATAAATAAGGTTTTAGCGAATATCGTATTTAAAATATTTTTTTATTTATATGTAAAAAGAAATTTCAGAGGCAAATTTTTGCCGTTGAACATATGCGGGGGATAAAGAACAATCTAAAACCTCACAGAGCTTGGCTTTGTGGGGTTTTGAGTTTACAAAGACTTAAATAGATGTTATCATAGTAGGGTAGTTAAAAGGAGTGTTGTTTATGAAAAAATATTTAGGCTTAGCTTTAGCACTTTGCTTGAGTGTAAGTTCGGTATTCGCTGCAAGCGAATTTGGAAATGCTTTTAAAAATGCGGTTAAAAGCGACCTAAACGCTGTTAAAGAAGCTGCAAAACAAGATGCCGCAGCTAAAAAACGAGCAGCAACGGCCCAAAAACAAGCACAAAACAAAGCTAAAAAGAACGAAATCGAAAAGAAAAGAGCCGAACAGCTAAAACCAATTGAAGCTGAAATAAAAGAAAAACAACAACTTATCAAGCAAACAAACAACGATAAGACTCTGCTTCAAACACAAAAAACAATAAGAATCAGAACTTATGAAAGACAACTTGAATCTTTAAACACCAGAAAAGCTAATATTAACAAGATTTACGACGCACAACTTAAAGCTATCGGGTACTAAAAATATTAACTTTGGTAAACAATTTTATAAATCCCTGTGATTATTTTTAATTACAGGGATTTATATTATTAAGAAGGTAGTGAAAAGAAAGATTATTTTGTTATGAAAAAAATTTCAAGTACAGCTCTTGTTATGGTATTTTGCGTATTTTTTAGCTCATCATCTGCTATGGCGCAAGAAAAACTCGTACTTGGCACCCCATTAGATGAAATGCCCTCTCAAGTGCAAGATAGCGACACTTTTGTAAAACAACTTTATGTACAAGAGAAAAGAAGTTTTGACCAAAAAATTTCTCAAGCAAAAAAACAAAACCAAAAAGTACCCCTCTACAGATACAAAAAACTCGCTCCGAGCGCTCAAGAACAAAAAAGCGGCATAGAAATTATTCAATAAATTACATCCAAGGATTCATATTTTGATATCTTAGATAGTAATCATTATTTAATTCAGAAAATTTTTCCCAGAATGTTTTCTTTTTTGCGTCATTTCCCGACGTTGATAAAAATTCACGGTTTGTAAGTGAATAGTCAATAAATTTGGAATCCCCCTCAATGTAGCTTGGTAATGGCGCTAAAGGAGAGCTTTTTCTTATCGTTTCAACGGCTAAATTATCAAATGCCCTGTCATCAGAAGTTTTTATAACAATAATATCATCAATTTCGCCTGTTCTTTTTATGTAAAATCTTAGTATTGTTATTTTTAAGGTATTATTATTCAGGTTTTTAGGATTCCAATTTGACTGAATAGCACTCTCTATTCCCCTTAAATACCCGCTCCACTCAGGCGTTGAATATGAACACTTTATATTATTAAATGTCTCAAAAACCATCGCGAAATTTTCATTTGAGTATTTTGGTGCAGGATACAAGAAAAGATTAAAACTCTCCGGCATAAATTCATTAGGACTGATTGCACCCATTGCATTAAGTGATTTTAGCGAATTTAGCACTATATTTTCTATATTTTTGTTCTCGGCACTTTTAACTAATTTTATATTTGTTAGTTTACCTTGGGCAGAAATATCGCCCGTTAAAGCCATGCCGTTTTGGATTTTTAAGGATTTGTTATTTAAGGCATTTTTGATTGCAGATTCAAATCTGAGTCTGTAGTTTTTCTTTATTTGATACATCTGCTCATAACTATAGCCGCTATCAGCACATGCCGTTAAATTATAAACAGGTATAAGCAGGGCAAAAACAAATGCCAATAAAATAATCTTTCTCATAATAAAAAATTATATCAGCATTTTTTATAAAAAAGCTCACTCATAAAGAGTATTACTGCATCTTTGGCGTAATTATTGCGTATCTTCTGCAAGGAAAAGACATTATATGCTCAGCATACTGCGCATTTAGTTCATCGGGAATAGGCTCAAAAGGAACAGCATCACTTATAGCATCAAGTGCTGCTTGATTATTTTGCTCATATTTTGAAGATTGAAGAATCTTGATGTCTTCTATCGAACCGTCCGGCAGGGTTTTAAAAGAGATTTTAATTTCAGTATCATCGTGTTTAATTTTTGAATTTTTCCAGTTAGTTTGAACTTTTTCACTACATTTTAGTTTGTATTGGTCCAATGCCTCTTGATTTTCAACAGGAGCAAAGGTACTGTCCTTTGGAGGATTAACTTCAAGAGAAAAAACAGGCGTAGCTGCAAATATAGTGATAGCCGCAAGTAAAATTATTTTTTTCATACAATCCTCCTAAATACTAAAAAAGCGGTCATAGCCGCTTTATTAAATGGTACCCCCAAGGGAACTTTCTGAGCGACCGGCGAAGAAACGTCAGTTTTGACTCCGATTCGAATTCCAATTAAAAAAGCGGTCATAGCCGCTTTATTAAATGGTACCCCCAAGGGAACTTTCTGAGCGACCGGCGAAGAAACGTCAGTTTTGACTCCGATTCGAATTCCAATTAAAAAAGCGGTCATAGCCGCTTTATTAAATGGTACCCCCAAGGGAATTCGAATCCCTGTCTACACCGTGAAAGGGTGTTGTCCTAGGCCTCTAGACGATGGGGGCATAGAACTTATTTTCTGTCATTGTAAACAAACAGACCGATAATATCGTTTAGTTTGTTCAGTTGTTTTTGATAATTCGCGCTTTGTTTTTCAAGGTTGCGAATATTTGTTTTATATTCTTGGATTGTATAATTACAATCTTTGATTGAGCTGTTTAGACAATCTCTGACTCTTTGAGCATCTTGAAGAACGCTTTTCATAGGAATGCCAAGAGCCTCAATTGTTTGACGAATAATTTGTGCACCTGTTTGTCTTGGTACACCTGTTGGAAGCTGGCTGATAAGTCTTTTTAGAACATTGATGTTGTTTGGCATTTCAAATTCTTCAGCAACATCATCTTCTTCAGAATTGATTGAAAGTTTTAAATCCGGTGTCTGTTCAATTTCATCAACATCAACCGAGAAAACAGGATTGTACTCATTGTCAGCTGTATTCTTGTCGTCCTCATCTAAGTCAAAAGAAGAATTATCAAAAGACTCATTTGTTTCTTGATAATCAATTGTATCAGATACACTATCTGTATCCAAATCTAATACATCAAGATTTTCTTCCGACATATCTTGTTGCTTTAATGCATCGGCAATTTTCTTTCCCATATTTTTAGGTAGATTATTGTTTTGCAACTGCAACTCTCCTTTTCCTTAAACGACAATTTTATTTTAAAGAAAAAATAAAATTATTTCAACTAATTAATATATTCTCAAATAAATATTCATTGTCAAGCAAAATTGCGCGAGCAGTGTGTGAAATCTTGAGCTTTCGTTGAGAAAGCGAAAGATGAAACCGTATAATAGCGACGTAGGATAATCGAG
>CALUSB010000020.1 GCA_944323335.1 Candidatus Gastranaerophilales bacterium | reverse complement strand
GCCTGTAGCTCAGCTGGATAGAGTGTTTGGCTACGAACCAAAAGGTCAGGGGTTCGAATCCCTTCAGGCGCGCCATATAAGAGCTCCTTAGAGAGCTCTTTTATTTATAAATTTGCCGATGTGGCTCAGTTGGTAGAGCAGTCGATTCGTAATCGACAGGTCAGGGGTTCGAGTCCCCTCATCGGCAGTTTATTTGTATTTTGGATTCTTTAGTGTAAAAATCAAATGCTCAATTTTTTTTGTGTTAACTTGTTTTGTAAAACTCCTCGCCTGCTTTGCACCAAGCCTTTTTGCAACTTTAATTGATGCTATATTGTTTGGTCTTATTTCAAATATTACTTCTTCAAGATTGAGTTTATCGAATGCAAATTGTGCCATAAACTTTGCCGCTTCTGTTGCGTAGCCTTTTTTTGTGTATTTTTCATGTAAAATATAGCCTATTTCATAAAAAATATTTCCATTTATCTCATCGTCACTTAAAGACACTTGTCCGACTACGTTTGAAGTTTCTTTATCTTGAATAATATAAAATCCTAAACCCTCTTGGCAGTACGAATTTTTACATTTTTTTATCCAGTTTATTATATCTTTTTTGCTAAAATTCTGCTCCCAGACTTCTTTTACAGATTTTGTATTCATCATTTGATAAATTTCATCAAAATCATCAATTGTAATTTTTCTGTAAATAAGTCTTTGTGATTGTCCAAACATATTACTTTGTTTTGGCATATTTAGGCTCTTTTTCAATATGTATCAGGTTGCTTTCATATGAGCTTTCATAGGCGCTTAGGAGAATTTTTCTTGCCACATTGTAGTAAAAAGTGGTTATTTTATACATGACGCAAGATTTTGGGTTTGTTTTAAAATCAATTATAAATTTCTTGCCAAAAATTGTCCATTTTTCTCTGCATTTAGTTATGTTGCAGTAGTGATACTTTCTTTTGTTTTCTTTTTTAACAAGCGGAAAAAATCCCGGTTCGCAGATTATTCTTTTGTTTGATATAAATGTCTTAGGCGAAGCCAAAACCATTAACAAAAGCGCTCCCCCTGCAATAAAAATAACCGATAGAATGACACATAAAGGGTTATTTAAGTTGATATCAGTCAGGATTTTTTTAAAATGAAAACCGTATACAAAAGATAATAAATAATCAAAGAAAAATACAGGAGTTATGTCGCATATAAGATATTCATCATTATCAAGCCTTTTTTGAATTTTTGAGATTGAATCTTTTTTAAAGAAAATTTTCATAAAAATATAAAGCAAAAGACAACTGACTGCTCCGTTTAACTCGGGCGACATGCTTAGTGTTTGCAGGTATTGTTTCATTTTCTCTGTTTTCTTTCTTATCTTTTATATATCAATTATATTTATATGTATTGTACCAAAACGGGGAGAATTTTTGAAAATAAATCAAACAAATAAATTAATTATTGATAATAAAAAAGGTGACAAAACTGCCACCTTTTATTTGTTAAATTTTATTTGCGAAAACGCTTCGCGATAACTTTTAACCATTTGCGTATCTTTCTTGTTTTGGGGAGTATTGGCAATGTAGTTGTAAAATATATTTGTATGTTAAATAAAAAGTGTAAATTTTACAATATTATAAAAACATTTTTGTTACAAAAAGATACATACTTATAAATTATATTTGTATTATTGACCTTTAAAAAATAAGATATTTTAATAGTATTTGTGGACCATAAAATGAATAAACTGGAATTACTTTCTCCCGCTAAAGATAAAAAATGTGCGATATCAGCTATTGAATATGGTGCAGATGCCGTATATATAGGTGCTCCCTCATACGGAGCAAGGAAAAATGCCTCAAACAGTCTTGAAGATATAGCTCAAGTTGCAAAATATGCTCATAAGTTTTTTGCAAGAGTGTATGTGACGCTAAATACAATACTTGATGACAGTGAAATAAATCAAGTGCAAAAAATGCTTGATGACCTTTATAAAATCGGTGTAGACGGCGTAATTGTTCAAGATTTTGGTATTTTAAAGCTCAAATTGCCTCCTTTTTTAATCTCGGCAAGCACACAGTGTGATATAAGGGATTTAGACAAGGTTAAATTTTTTGAAAAGCTTGGTTTTGACAGGGCGATTCTTGCTCGGGAGTTGTCATTAGATGAGATAAAAGAAATATGTAAAAATTCAAAAATAGAAATAGAAACTTTTATCCACGGTGCACTTTGTGTTTCATACAGCGGTCAGTGCTATTTGAGTCGTTCTCAAGGCGCTCGCTCGGCTAATCGGGGCGAGTGTGCGCAGCCTTGCAGAAAAAAATATACTCTTATTAACGATAAGGGAAAAATTTATGTAAAAGATAAGCATTTGCTTAATCTTAAAGATTTTTGCGCCAAGGATTGTATAGATGATTTAGTAAAAGCAGGTGTTGTGTCTTTTAAAATTGAGGGACGCTTAAAAGATGAAAATTATGTAAAAAATGTCACTGCTTTTTATAATTTGAAGCTTAAAAACTATAAAAGAATATCATCGGGAAAAGTATTTTACGACTTTGCGCCGGACTTAAACAAAAGTTTTAATCGCGATTATACTTCATATTTTCTTCGCGGCAAAAATGATGATATTTTTAACCTCGATACGCCAAAAAACAGGGGAGAATTTATAGGTAAGGTTGAGTTTAAGAACAATAAATATTTTAAAGTAAAAACAAAAATTCAAATTAACCCGCAGGATGGCCTGAGCGGATTTTTTGCAGGCGAGTTGTCCGGAATGCTTGTAAATAAGGTTGAAAAAACGCAAGGCGGGTATTTTGTATACCCCAACAAAATGCCTGAATTAAAAACAGGGCAAGAAATATATAGGAATTTAGATTTTGAATTTGAAAAAAAATTAAGAAATTCAAAAACAAAAAGAAAAATTGCAATAAAGATAACTGTTTATCAAGATAAAATAACCTCTGTTGATGAAGATGGTATTTTAGCAAGTGTTGAAATTAAAGACGCACAAAGTGCAACTAACCCTGATGTTGTTAAAAAAACATATATATCACAACTTCAAAAATCCGGCGAGAGCGATTTTTATGTCGAAAATATAGATTTTAAAGATGAAAACAGTATTCCTTTTCTAAGGGTTGCGCAGATTAATGCACACAGAAGAGAGCTTTTTGATAAAGCTATAAAAAACAGACTTGAAGAATACGAAAAAAAACGCGCATGTCGTAAAAATAAAGTTATTACTCCCGCAAAATTTCCGATTAAAAATAATGACTACAGGTTGAATGTTCACAACACAAAAGCACTTGAATTTTATAAGGATTGCGGAGTTGATGTTAAAGAAAAATCATACGAAGCAAAAAAAGTCCAAAGCGCTGAGCTTATGAGGACAAAGCACTGCATAAGGCGAGCATTAAACATGTGCCTTAAAAAAGGTGCAAATCAAAAAGAGAAGCTATTTTTGCTGAATGAAAATTCAAAGAAATTCAAGCTTGAGTTTGACTGCAAAAACTGTGAAATGATTATAAAAGAAGAAAACTAGCCCCTTTGTCTTAAAAGCTGCTCAAGGCGGCTGATTTGAGAGGAATAAAAGTCGACTTTTTCTTTGTCGTTCATTTTTTGGGCTATGTCTTTTGCCTGCCTTTTGTAATTAATCTCTTCGGGCGCTATTTCAATTGCTTCCTTTATATAGAGCATAGCGTTTTCATAATCGCCGAGAGTTTCGTATGCTCTTGCGGTTTGAGCGTAGTATTTTGCGGGCATGGGATTAAGCGTAAGGGCGATTTTGAAGTTCTCAAGTGCTGCCTGAGCTTGACAGGTGTCATTTTGTACAAGGCCTAAGAAATAAAATCCCTCTGCGTTATTTATGTCAAGCTGATTTAGAATTTTTAAATTTTCAATTGCAGCATCGTAGTTTTTTAGTCTGTAATATATTCTTGCCAAAGAATTATAAGTGCTTGGGCACTTGGGTGCTTGATGTTCAAGTTTTTTTGCAAGTTCAAGAGCTTTGTCATATTGTTTGTCATCAATTAAAATATCTGTTAATTCAAGCGCATAAAAAAGAGAATTCGGGAAAAACTCAAGTGCTTTTTCGTAAAGATTTATCGCGTCTCTGTATAGTTTAAGGTTTTTATAAATCTTGCCCAGTGATTCTATTAAAATCGGGTTTTTTGAATCATCGGGGTTGTTATTGTAATAATTTTCCAAAACTTCTTTTGCGCTTATGTAGTTGTCGCTTGTTAAATTAAGGGTATTTTTAAGAATTTGAGCATTAGGATACATTTTTGAATCTTTATCTATTAAATCAAGATACAAAAGCGCACCTTTTGTATCGTCTTGTTTAGATAAAATCCAAGCGAGTAAAAAATGATGCTCGTTAAGTTTTGGAGAGTTTTCGTCTTTTAGTTTTAAAATTCCTATAGAGCCTTTAATTGCAATTTGAGCCTCTTCAAGCCAGTTAATGTCAATGTATGCTTTTGCAAGTTCAAAGCAGCATTTGTCATTTGTTTTATCAAGCTTTATACATTCAAGGTAATCATCAATCGCATCAAAGAAATTGCCCTCAATATGCTCAATCATTCCAAGGTAAAAATATGCGTTTGAATTTTTTTCTAACTCAATTACATGTTTAAAAAGCGGTTTTGCCTCATCGAATTTTTCTTCGTTAAAATACTCTATGGCAAGTTCAAAATAAGCACAAGCAAGGTTTTTATCTCCATCTGCCGCTCTTTTTAGAAATTCTACCTTTGGGTACAATCCGGTTTTTGACATAAGGTATAGTATATGGGGGTGATTTTTTAAGTTTTCGCTTATTGATTCATACAGCTCGCGCATTTTATCAAAATAGCCGAGTTTATATAAAATTTGAAAATGATTTATGTAATATTTTGCTTCACTTGTTGACTCAAGGAGCTTTTTGGACACCTCAAGAGCTTTTGGATAATTGCCCATAAGAAAATATATTTTTGACATTTCATCAAGCGAGTGGATGTGTTTTTTGTCAATATCCAAAACTTTTTCATACTCTTCAATGGCGCGCTCGTAGTTTTTTAAAAGCACATACAAATCGCCTATTTGAGAGATAATTTCAGTATTTGCTCTGCCCTCTTCAAGCTCGAGAGCTTTATAGAGCATTTCAATTGCTTCTTTATATAACTTTGAATTTTTTAGTTCAAAGGACTTTTTTATGTAATCTATAGAGTTTTCTTCTTGTGGGCTCATAGCTTTTATTATATTTTTTTATTTAATCATTTGCAACTAATTAAGTTTACAACTAAAATATATGTATGATAAACAACAAAAAAGTCGTAGTTATAATGCCTGCATACAATGCGGAGAAAACCCTTGAAAAGACATTTTCCGAGATATATAAAGGTATTGTAGACTCAGTTATTCTTGTTGATGATAATTCAATTGATAAAACAAAAGAAATAGCAAAAAACTTGGGTATCACCACAATTGTTCATAAAAATAACCTTGGCTACGGCGCTAATCAAAAGTCATGCTACATTGCAGCGCTAAAGGAAAACGCTGATATTGTCATTATGCTGCATCCTGATTATCAATATACGCCAAAACTAATCCCCGCTATGGCGTCTATGATTGCTTTTGGAGAGTATGACGCAGCTATTGCCTCAAGAATGTTAACGGGCTCGGCGAGAAAAGGCGGTATGCCTTTGTATAAGTATGTTTCAAACAAATTTTTAACCGCTTTTCAAAATGTTTTATCAGGTAAAAGTTTATCCGAATATCATACGGGCTTTAGAGCCTTTAGCGCCGAAGTTTTAAAAACCCTGCCTCTTAGCGAGTGCGATGACGATTTTATTTTTGACAATGAAATGCTTGCGCTTTGTTTTTATTACGGATTTAAAATAGGTGAAATATCTTGCCCTACTAAGTATTTTCCAGACGCAAGCTCGATAAACTTCAAGCGCTCGCTAAAATACGGTCTTGGCGTACTTAAGGTGAGCACTGATTATTTCCTTGCAAATACAGGTATTTACAAGTCAAAAATATTTGAAAAAGGCGCAAAAAAACTAAACCCTGATGAAGAGCTTGAGTATTATCACATCTAAACAGTAGTAGATAAACTTGGTGCAATTACAATAAATTGTCTCACAAGCTCTTTATCCCACTGTACGCCTGCTCCGAGTTTAAGGATTTCGCAAGCTTTTTCTACGCTTAAGCCTTTTCTGTACGGTCTGTCTGATACAAGAGCATGGTAAGCATCTGCAATAGACACAATTCTTGCATTAAGCGGTATTTCTTCTCCTTTTAAACCGCAAGGATAGCCTGTGCCGTCCCAGTGTTCGTGGTGATATTTAACCATAGGTATTAAGTCGCGAAGTGATTCGTTTGGAGCAAGAACTTTTTCTGCACCGATTACAGGGTGCTGTTTCATAATTTCCCACTCTTCATCATCAAGCATAGCGGGTTTTCTAAGTACGTTTTCAGGGATGCCTATTTTACCTATATCATGAAGCAGTGCACCCAGTTTAATGCGCTCAACTTCAGCCTCAGGCAGATTGATAGCTCTGGCAAGAGCCTCACTGTAGCGTGACACAAGTGTCGAGTGACCTTTTGTATATGGGTCTTTAGCATCGATTGTACCCGCCAGAGAAGTTACAACTTCAAGCATGTGCTTGCTTGATAAAATCTGTTCGTTGTGGAATTTGTGGATAAGTTCTTCTTCAAAGTCCACACCAATTTGTGCATGTTTTTTGGTTAATACTTCCGCAAAGCATTTAAGAGCCTCATCATCCCAGAAGTTGTAGTCTTCTGATGTGACAATCACGCACTCGCCGCTTTCGTAACACTTGCTCTTTGAAATATACATTGCCTGTTCTGCAAGAAGTACGAGCTTCTCGTGATTTTTTGAAGTTTGCGGATATGTTGCTATACCGCAGCTTAATTTAACAGGGCCTACATCATCTATAAGTACGCAAGAAAGAGCGTAAGATAAATATTCTGCAATGTATTTTGCTTCATCTGTTGAGGTATTTGGCATAATGATACTTATTTCATCTCCGCCGTAACGACCTGCAAAGTCAGTGTTTCTGATGTTTTGCTTGATTTTCTTTGCAACCGTTTTTATTATCTCGTCACCCTTGGCGTGACCAAATTCTCTGTTTATTTGAGAAATATTCAATACATCAAATATACAAACCGAAAGCGGTGAATTTGACTTGTTGCAGCTTTCGATTTGTCTTATAAGTTCTTCTTGGAAACACTTGTGGTTGGCAAGACCCGTAAGTGAGTCAATGTCTGTGTTTTTATCCACAAGTTCAGCAAGATTTCTATTGTGAGCAAAAATTGCAATATAATTTGCTAAGAACTGATACAATTCTGTGCAGCTGTTTAGATGATTATCGCCTACGATAAATACTCCAAGACATTCTCCAAAAGATACAAGGGGTAAAATTATACAAGGAGAGCTGCTTAGGTAGTTTGCTCTTAAAAATTTATTATCCTGACAAGTTTGTATAGTTTTTGTTAAATATGACTTAATCAGAGGGTTTGTGTCATCATTTAACATAATTTTTGTGTTGTAAATTGAACCTATTTTATCAATCAATTTTACATTTACGCAGTTTGATTGAGCATTTAGAAGCCCTATAGCACTGAAGTTTGCCTGCATGTTTGCAGATAATACGTTATGCAGCATATAAAAGAGCTGACCTATGTCAGATTTTTGCATAAGTACTTCGTTTATAATTTTTAGGGTTTGCTTGTAGTTAATATTAAGATTCTTTGTGTTTAAATTTGAAGAATAGCCGCCATACAGCCTGTTTGCGCTTGTTCTGTTGTTCTGCGGCATAGCTTTTTGAGCGGTAATGGGGTTTGAAAAAAGCACACTCAGCTTAGAATCTTCTGATTTTATATCTGTTTCACCCGTCTGATTGGTTGGATTATGGGGATTTTTGTAAAAATTCACGTCAACCTTCCGAAAAAATTCTTCACTTGATATTTATAAATCGAATACAGATTAATAATTGCTCTTTTGTAACGAATTATAACATAATTTTTTTAAAATATGAAGTGTATTTGTTACTATTGTAAAGTTTTGGGCGTAAAAAGTAACATTTTAAGAGATGATTTTTCTCCGTTAAGAATTTTAATATTATTTTTAGGCAAATTTAAAATATCGCTTAAAAAATTTATTATCTCTTTGTTTGCCTTGCCGTCAACTGCGGGTTTGGATATTTTAAGCTTTATATAATTTTCACTAAACTCAATAGAGTTTTTCTTTGAGTTAGCACAAACTTTAATCTGAAACTTTATCCCGTTTTGATTTTTATTAATTGTGTTTATCATTTGCTCTAAGTCTTTTGGGATATTATTTTCATTTACATCATTTAGCATATGGTAAAATCTCAATCAAAGTTGTAGAATTCATATATTATATAATTATATAACAAACTATGTCCTATCTTGTAATTTTTGAAGAATTAAAAGAACTTCTGCACAGTCAAAATCGCTCCGAGAGTGATATTGCAGATATTGTGCGCGCTTTTGAATTTGCAAGAAGACTGCATGAGGGGCAATATAGAATTTCAGAAGAGCCCTATATTGTTCACCCCGTTGAAGTAGCAAAGATTTTAACCGAATTGAAGGCGGATAAAGACAGTATAATAGCTGCCTTTTTGCATGATATTTTAGAGGACACCGATACAAAGCCAGAAGAGATTGAACAAAACTTTGGCGCAGATGTTCTAAAGCTTGTTCAAGGTGTTACAAAGCTTGGAAAATATCAGTTTAAATCCAAAGAAGAGCGTCAGGCGGAGAACTTTAGAAGAATGTTCATCGCTATGGCACAAGATATTCGTATAATCTTTCTAAAGTTGGCAGACAGGCTGCATAATATGCGCACTCTGGGGTATATGGCGGCAAATAAACAAAAAAGAATTGCGCAGGAAACCCTTGATATTTTTGCTCCGCTTGCAAACAGATTAGGTATCGGGAAAATAAAAGCAGAGTTTGAAGATTTGTCCCTAAGATATATAAATCCTGAGAAATATTATGAAATAGCAAAGCTTGTAGCTCAGACAAAAAACGACCGTGACGCTGCAATTTCCGTTTTTATTGACAACATTAGAGCAAGTTTGGAGGAAAACGGAATACATGCTCAAATTAACGGCAGGGCAAAGCACTATTACAGTATTTATAAAAAAATGGAGCGCTTAAACGTCACTTTTGACCAGCTTTACGATATTAGTGCAATAAGGGTCATAGTGGATGATGAAAAAACCTGCTATGAGGTTTTAGGTATAATTCACTCGCACTTTAAACCAATCCCCGGTAGGTTTAAAGACTATATTGCAATGCCCAAGGGTAATATGTACCGTTCATTGCATACATCTGTCATAGGCTCAAAAAATAAACCCGTTGAAATTCAAATAAGAACAAAAGAAATGCACGAGGTAGCAGAATACGGTGTTGCGGCACATTGGCGCTACAAAGAATCAGGCTCTGTTAAATCTGACAACAAATACGACATGCAATTTTCTTGGATGAGAAAAATGATGGAAATAGATAAAGACTCATCCGATGCTAAAGATTTTGTAGAAAGTGTTAAAATAGACCTTTTTTCAGACCAAGTATTTGCATTTACTCCTGCAGGGGATGTTATTGACCTGCCTGCAAACTCGACCCCTGTTGATTTTGCGTATCGTATTCACACGGAAGTCGGACACAGAACAGTTGGTGCGCTAATTAACGGTAGAATAGCCCAGCTCGATACAAAGCTTAAAAACGGCGACATTGTTGAGATTTTAACATCTAAGCAATTTATGCCAAAAATTGACTGGCTGAACTTTGTTGTTACAAAAAGCGCTATTTCAAAAATAAGACTCTGGTTCAAAAAATATAACAGGGAAGAAAACATTGAAATAGGCAGAGCTAATCTTGAAATATATGTTACAAAACCTGTTTTTGATGAGCTTTTAAAATCAGGTGAAGTTGAGCGTGCTGCGCGCGAAATGAACTATAAAAGCCAAGACGATTTATTTGCAGCAATAGGGTATGGCGAAACAACTCTGCACAAGGTTGCAAATAAGCTCAAAAGACCGCAAGCTATCGCGCCTGATGTAACTTCAATCCCCGATAAAACTCAACAAGATGTGCAAAAGAAGAAAAAAGACTCTAAAAAATATGATATCGTGGGACTTGAAGATATGCTCTGGAGCCTTGCAAAGTGCTGCACTCCAATCCCGGGTGAACCCATAGTTGGTGTTATTACCCGCTCTAAAGGTGTTTCTGTCCATAGGCTTGACTGTAAGTGTCTCTATGATGTTGAGCCCGAGAGAATGATGGATATAAGATGGGCGGATAAAGTATCAAAAGGCACATATGTTGCTCATATCAGAATAGAAACTCAAGACAGAGTAGGGCTTTTGAAAGATGTACTGTTAAAAATAGCTGATACAAACATTACTTATGCTAACAGTTACTCAAAAAATAAAAAATTCGGTATAATTGATTTAGGAATTGAGCTTGATAATATAGAAACACTTAAAAAAGTTATTGCCAATATTCAATCTATTCCCGATGTATATTCGGTTAGAAGATTGCAGCAAAAAGACCAAAACTTTGGTCCAAAGCCAAAAAAACACCAGCATAAACACAAACCCGTTAACAGAGAAAAGAAAAATGAAGGTATTTAAAAGCATAAATCATAACCCTGATTTGGCCCTTGCATTAGGGTTTTTTGACGGTGTTCATTTGGCTCATCAAAAACTCATCTCAAAAGCAGTAGAATTTGCGCAGCAAAACGGAAAAAAATCTGCCGTTATTACTTTTGAAACAAATCCGTCAAATTATTTTAGAAAAGAGAAAACTCAAAATGTCTCGGCAAACGAGGAGCGCCTTGAGAGAATTGAAGCTCTTGGCGTGGATTTTGTTTATATGCTTGACTTTGAAGAATTCATGCAGATGGAAGCGCTCGAGTATCTTCAGGATGTAATTGTAAAATCTTTTTCTCCCTGCTGCATTGTAACAGGGTTTAATCATAAATTTGGACGGGGCAGACAGGGTGATACAAATCTTTTAGCAAAATATTCGGAAAAATTTAACTATAAATTTATAGAACTTTCCGCTCAAAAAATACAAAGCTGCCTTGTCAGCAGTTCAAACATAAGAGAAATGATTGCAAACGGGCATATCAGAAATGCAAATCTGCTTTTAGGGCATTCATTTTCTTTGAAAAATAATGTCGTTAAGGGTAATCAGATAGCTCATACTTTAGGTTTTCCAACGGCAAACATTTATTGGCCAAATAACATTATACATTTGCCCCATGGGGTGTACTTCGGTTATGTTGTAGTGGATAAAACTTATCCGGCCGTTATTAACTGGGGTGTTAAACCGACTTTTGACGATGACAGTGAAGAAGTTGTGGAAGCGCATATTCTAAACTTTGATTCAAAAATTTATGGCAAAATTATAAAAGTTATGTTTCTGATGAAAATAAGAGAAGAAATGAAGTTTCCTAACGTCGAAGCTCTAAAAAAACAAATAGAAGAAGATGTTGAAACAGTCAGAAAACTTGCAAGATTATCTTAAAATTAAATTTGTGAGCACAAAAAATAATATATAGCAGTATAAAATATACGCACCGCAAAATTTAGAAATACTCATTAATGTCTCCTTTTTGACTGTTGTTAATAATCTATAAATAAAATATTCTTTAAAAAAATTATGTGAAGTGCCCGTTTGGGCTATAAGAATTGAAAATTAACATAAGTTAACAAATCTTGCATTGTTTTGGTGTAAATGTTACAATACTTTCCGCTCTGTTATTCTAGAGTTAAACAAGCCCATCACAATATCACGTATTTTGTAAAAAAACTAAATAAAATAGGCTCAAAAAAGCAATTTTTATTTTATTTGATTTTTTTAAAATGTATCTGATGTGTGGCAGATAGAGGTTAAATGAAAGTTAGAAACATTGAAACTTCGGCACATGGAGCCGTAAAAAGCAACAACAACAAGTATTTGAACACCATAAAATCCGATACCTCATTTACAGGTGTAACGGACGGACTTATTAAATTTTGGGAAGGTGTAGACAGGGGCGGACTTGCGGCAAGCTTTACCGTTCAAGATATGCTTGGTACAAACATACCGAGAACTTGGGCTGCAAGGAACGTGGGCAAGGAATATACCGGCAAAAATAACTGGGTTGCAGTTATGGAAAACGGTTTAAGAGAGTTTTTAACCGGCCCCAGTATGTTTGTAGTACCCGGTGCGGTTCTGTACGGTTCTATGAAATACGCAGGTAAAGCCAACGGTGTGCCTGTTCAGACTATAAAAGACTTCAGTAACATTATCTCAAACAATATTGATAAAATTGATACAAGTTCTATAGAAAAATTTAAAGAAACATTTTATTCAAATGTATTGAACAAGGCATTCACAAAGTTTGATGCACCAAGTAAGGAAATTGATGTTGCAGACTACGTGAAAAGAATTATAAAAATGGAAAATGCCCCCAAAAAAGGGCTTATAAATAACATTGCAGGTAAATCAATGCCTGAGAGCAGGGAAGAAATACTGCAGGGTATTGTTAATACTTTTGTAAAAGACAAAAAAGCAAACACAAAAGGTTATCCTAACTTTTTAAGCGCTCTGATAACTGATGTAACAGATGCCAAAAGTGCTGCAAAACATGAAATACCTATTGATGATTTGATAGGCAGAATGGGCAAGTACTCGGATGACTTTTATAATATGCTCAAAAAATCCGGCGGCGAATTGTCGTCTGAATTTCTTGAAAACTTTACCAACAAAAGAATGGGCGGCAGATTTGCAACAAACATTGCAATGGGCGTGTTTACAGCTCTTGCCATGTGGTTTATTCCAAAAATTTATACAATAGGTAAAACAAATCCTGAAACCGACCCTGTAAGACAAAAAGCAAGCGAACTTAAGGGTGAAGTTAAGCAAGATAGTACCGAGAAAAAAGATGTAAATTTCTCGGGCGGCGGAATATCCAAAATGATGGCGGACTTAGGTAAGCAGGTTTCCCCTGATGCTACGGGTAAATTATCAAAGGCTGCCGCAAATCTTGAGAGCGATTGGATAAATGTCGCCCGTCCAATGTTTTATACTTTAATTACTTGCTTTACATTAATTCCGCGTGTAATTGAGTCTACAAAACGTGATATTGAAAGTTCAAAGAAAAGTGGCGGCCCTATACAGTGGGATGAAACCGCAAATAACTTAAGACGTGATGTTACAACAATTCTTACAATACTTTTTGCCATGAAAGGTCTTGGTGCTGTTATGGCGCATAAGGCTTCAAAGGGCAGCGGTATTGTTTTGACAAATAAAATTTTACCTGATAATGCAAATTTTGTGCAAAAATTCAAAAACTTCCTGAGTCCCGACCATGGTGTTCAGGTGTTGTCTAAAAAACAAAACACGGCTCAAATGTCGTCTTTTGCAAATATGGATGAACTAATGAGATTCTTTAAAGATACTCAAGAAAAGCAAGGAAATCTCTACAAGTTATTACACATTGACGCAAAACCTCAAAAGGGCTCAGAACCATTGTTGTACAATGCTGCTAAAAAAGTCTTTGGTGATGTCATTGAGAAAAAAGACTTGAAGGTAGATGATTTGGCAAAAGTTCTTGCAGATTCTTCAGACAAAATTGATAAAAATGCGGTTGACGAGCTGCTTAATGTATTGAATGATACGAAAAAGAACCCGCTCCTTAAGTTCGGCAACAAGATTAATGCCATATTTGAAACAGTATCTTTGGCTATTGTTACAGCGTTCTTAGGCTTTGGCTTGCCAAAAATAAACGAACTTATTATTAAAAGAAAATACTTGAAGGATAACAATACTCTTCAAAAGAAATATCAAAATCCCGATGTGCAAATACCTGATTATAGTATATTAAACAATCTCAAACCGATTGAAAAACAAACATATCAGTATTTCTTAGGAAAAATGAAATAACCCCCAAAATGCATACAAATGTTATTAAGTGTTAAAAAAGTAAGTTATACAACTTACTTTTTTGTTATTTTACAATCCTCAGATTTCCCTTTTTTATCTCTTTTTTGTTATATATTTCATAAATTCTGCCCACAAGAGATTTAGTCGTGTCTGAATGAGGTTTTCTTGCTATGTATTTTTTATAATACCTTATAGCGCTTGAGAATTTGTTTAATTTATCAAAACATATGCCAAGCCCTAAGTTTGCCCTATAGTATGCGGGGTTTATTTTTAAAATTTCATAAAAAAGTTTTGATGCCTCTCTGTATTCTTCAAGCGTTATGTGTAATCCTGCCTTGTGGTTGTAGGCGGGGATGTATCTTGGATTTTCTTCTATTACTTTTTGATAAATGCTAAGTGCCATATCGTACTCTTCCATAAGTTCGTGTGATATAGCAAGCTGAATTTGTGCGTTAACATTATCGGGGTCGAGTTTTATTGTGCGGATAAAATTTTTTCTTGCTTCATCAGAATTTGCATTCAAAAGATGATTAAGCCCGAGTTCATAGTATATTTCAGAGTCAAATCGACTCATAGTTTTTGCTTTTACAAGGTGGTTTATAGCCTTGTCGTAGCACTTAATTTTTTTGTACGCCTTTGAAACTTCTTTGTATACCTGAGTATCCGGTTTAGTGAAAATCATAGACATAAGGTATTCTTTGATAGCTTGTCTGTAGTTTTTTTTGTTCATAAATTTTCTTGCAAGCTTAAAGTGCTCACACTCGCGCGTGTAAACAGGCTGCAGGAATTTTTCCAGTTTTTCTTCACTATTTGTAAATTTAATACCCATCTATCGCCAAATATCCCTTTAATATATTTTTAGTTTATGTTTATTTGATAAAAAATAGATTAACCTTTTGGTTGAATTTTTATTATCTATAGGTTTATTTTTGTTATAATTTTAAAAAATCTTATAAGGAGGCAATTTTGGATATTATTTTGTTTCTCAAATCGCTCAAGTGGCCGGTAATTTTAAACATATTTTTTACCCTTATATTTTTTGCAGTTGCTCTCAAATTTACAAAGAGTTTCATGACGCATCTTTTTGAGAGAATAAAAAGCCGCTCAAAAGATATAGAAGCTGCAAAAAACTTTGACACGCTGAAGGTAATTTCAATTCATATAATAGATTTTATTGTTTTTATATTTGTCGCGATAAATATCCTAAATCTTCTTGGCGTGGATGTTCGCCCGATTATAACAGCTGCAGGGGTTTTAGGTGTGGCTATAGGCTTTGGTTCAAAAAGATTTGTAGAGGATTTAATCTCAGGTTTAATAATTCTTTTTGAGGGGCAAATAAGAGTTGGTGATGTTGTAGAAATTCAAAATGTAACCGGCACGGTTGAGAAAATGACGCTTTCAATACTTGTTTTAAGAAGTATTGACGGGGCTGCACATTTTATAAGAAACGGCATGGTGGATATGGTTACAAACTATACAAGGGGATATTCGTATTCTCTTGTTGAAATTCCCGTAGCGTACAAAGAAAATATTTCATATGTTATGGAAGTTATAAGGCAAATTGGTGAGGACTTGCGCTCTGAGCCCGAGTACGGAGAAAAAATTCTTGGTGAAATTGAGGTCTTAGGTTTAGATAAGTTTAATGACAGTTCAATATCAATACTTGCGCGCTTTAAGACTCTTCCTCGCCACCAGTGGGAAATTAAGAGGGTTTTTAACCTTAGAATAAAAGAAAAATTTGACGAGTTAAATATTGAAATACCGTTTAATCAACTGGTTATTACCGAAAATAAAAACTAAAAAAGCGGGGGTTTTAGCCCCCGCTAAAATTTTATAATGACATTATATAATTTGTCAGAGTCCTTACCATAACGGCACTTGCGCCTTTGTTGAGTTCTCTGTATGGTTTATCGATAAAGGCAGTTCCTGCTATATCGATATGAGCCCAGTTTTTGCTCTTTGTGAAGTTTTGCAGAAATCTTCCCGCTACGCTTGCGCCTGCAAATCTTGAGCCTGTGTTTCTCATATCTGCAATGTCGCTTTTTAACATTTCTTGCATATCATCATAAATCGGCAATTCCCAGAGATTTTCACCTGACTCTTTACCTTTTTTGATTATTCTTTTAATCATATCGGGGTTATTACCCATAATGCCTGTTATGTTTTGCCCAAGTGCCACAATGCAAGCGCCCGTTAGAGTTGCAATGTCTATAACTTCATCGGCATCAAGTTCATCGGCGTATGTCAGAACATCGGCAAGGGTTAACCTTCCCTCAGCGTCAGTGTTATCCACCTCAATTGTCTTGCCGTTTTTAGCTGTTAGTACATCACCCTGTTTATATGATGTTCCGCTTGGCATATTTTCGCACAAGGCACTAAGTGCGTGAACTTCTATATCGGGTTTATGTGCTGCTATTGCTTGAATAACACCAAGAACGGTAGCACAGCCTGACATATCTGTTTTCATTGTAAGCATTGAATTAGCGGGTTTAATATCTAAACCGCCTGAGTCAAAAGTAATACCCTTGCCTATAAGGACAATTTTTTTCCTGGGTTTATTTGGTTTATATGTTAAATGAATAAACTTGGGTTCGCGCTCGCTGCCTTGTCCTACTGCGAGAAAAGCGTTAAAGTTCATCTGTTGAAGTTGTTTTTTATTGTAAACTTTAAAAGTTAGGCCCAAATCTTCACTAAAGTTTTTTGCAATTTCTGCTATAGCCTCAGGAGTTGCATTTTGTGCAGGTTCGTTAATAAGGTCTTTTGTAAAATCCATAGCCGAGCATATTATTTTGGCGTTATTTACACCTGATTTTGCCGCTTTTTCATCTTTAATGTTATCTGTTGCTATGCGGATTTTTTTAATCTGAGGTGTGGATTTTTTGCTTTTGTATTTGTCATAGTCATACATACCGACTAAAATACCGACTGCTGTCGAATAAGCACATTGTTCAACGTCCATATTTTTACTGTTTAAGCCTAAAAGCTCGAAAGACACGTTTTTTGCGCCAAGGGTTTTATCAAGTTGTTTAATTATTTTTGATGTAAGTTCGGTTAGTTTTGTTGAGTCAAATTCTTTCTTTTTACCGAGTCCTACAAGCATTAGCTTATCTGAGGGGATTTTTAGCTGAGTGTGAACCGTAACACTGTCAGCAAATTTTGCTTTAAATCCCTCTTTTTTAATAAGTTGCTCGCTAATAAGACCATTAAGGGCCTCATCAACTTTTTTCTGTGCGGCGTTTAAGTTTTTGTCGTCTTCAAATACGCCCAAGACAAGCACATTGCTTAAAATACTTGTCAGTTCCTGATTTTTAGCAGAAATATCCATTTCTTATCTCCTTTATGTACTCAAGTGCAATGCCTGATAGCAGCGCACTTTTCTCTTCTTTGTTTTTTCTTATTTTTTTATCAATCTCGGGTTTTTTTAGTATCCCCCAGTTAGAGTTTATCGGTTGAAGCGATTTATGTCCCTCAAATGTTATGTACTCTAAAAGTGCACCTAACATGCATATAGGCTCAAGCTCAATCAGTTTTTCTCCTTTTAGATGTCTTAGCATATTAATGCCTGCAAAAAGCCCTGTGGTAATGCTCTCGCTATATCCTTCCACCCCTGTTATTTGTCCTGCAAAAAATAAATCGGGATTTGCTTTTGTTTGCAGGGTTTTATTTAGAATTTTTGGACTGTTTATAAAAGTGTTTGCATGCATTACTCCGTAGCGCACAATCTCGGCGTTTTCAAGCCCGGGGATAGATGATAGCAGACGCTTTTGTTCACCCCATTTTAAATTTGTTTGAAAACCTACAAGATTATACAAATCTGCCTCTTTATCATCCTGACGCAGCTGCACTACTGCATAGAACTGGTAGTTTTTGTGCTCGGGCTTTCTTGTCCTTGTATCAAAAAGCCCTACAGGTTTCATAGGTCCAAAACGAAGAGTATCCTTTCCTCTTGAGGCAAGAACTTCAACTGGCATACACCCCTCAAAATATTTTGCCTCAAAGCTTTTTAAAGGGATTTTTTCTGCCGTTGTTATTATATTGTAAAAATTTTCATACTCTTCTTTATTCATCGGGCAGTTGATAAAATCCGCATCTCCCTTGTCCCAGCGCGAAGCGTAGAAAGCTTTTTTAAAATCTATTGATTCTTTTTTAACAATGGGCGCTATAGCGTCAAAAAAGTGAAAGTTCTCTTCTCCTGTCATTTTTTTAATATCACTGCACAATTCATCTGAAGTTAGAGGCCCTGTGGTGATTACTGCAGGAGCGTTTTTTGGAAGTTCTTTTATTTCTTCTCTTATTACCTTAATTTTAGGGTGATTATTGATTAGCTGCGTTATTTTTGAGCTAAATCCAAATCTGTCTATTGATAAAGAATTGCCCGAGGGTACTTTGTTGTTAAACGCTTCTTTAATTAGCCTTGAGCCAAGGAGTTTGGCCTCTTCTTTAAGTAAGCCCGAGGCAGATGCTGTGCCGATAGAACCTAAACTGTTTGAGCAGACAAACTCTGCAAAATCTGAGCTTGTATGCGCACCTGTGGTTTTGTTGGGGCGCATTTCATAGAGTTCTACTTCTATACCATTGTCTGCAAGATATAATGCTGCCTCTGAGCCTGCCAGTCCCCCTCCTGCGACAATTACTCTCAAAATTTAAGCTCCTCAAATGATGTTGTATCTCCATAGCTTAACATATGTACAAAAGCGTAGAGAGGTTTTGGAGAAAATGCTCTGCTGCCTGCTTTAAGCAGTGCTCTTAGGGCTTCTCTGAAGTTTGAGATTTCAAGATTTGTAGCAGATGATGTCATGTTGTCGAAGTGGTTGCAAACGGCAATAATCTGAGCATATTCGCTAATCATTGTTGAAGAAATGCCATAGGGCCAGCCTGTGCCATCCATTCTCTCATGGTGCTGAAGAGCTACACGGGCTATATTTTCACTTAACTTAAGTTCAGTTTTAATTAGCCTGTGGCCGACAAGAGGATGCTTTCTGTATGCCACCTCTTCATCTTTTGTCATCTTTGAAATATCGGTTGTTTCGCCGGTGAGCTTAATTTTTCCGATATCATGTAAAAGTGCACTGAGTGCAATTTCCATAATCTGTACTTCGTTGTACTCCAGCTTGTTTGCGAGAAAAACACTAAAGATAGCCGTATTTAGGGGATGAATATTTTTATGCTCTCCAAGAAGCTTAAGCTCTGAGAAAAACTGTACATTTTTTTTGATTAGTTGCGAATCTTTTATAATTCTGTCGCGCACTTCAAGTATCATAGCTTTGGCGCGGCTGACATCACTTTGGTTAAACACGCTAAGCGCGTTAATATAGCCTGATTTTAGCTCTATTTGTGTTTCAAAATCTATTTTAGATTTTTTATTTAGCGGGCCGTATTTTTTTACATCTTCTATTGTATCCGAGTGCGGTGCTTCGTTGTTGTTGTAGCTTTGCGTCTTACGTGGTGTATCCGTTTGGGTTTGTTTTTCATCTTTTCGATAAAGTACTTCGTGGTTTCTGACAAGCAAAATTTTGCCCGGAGTAAGTATTTCTCCGGCTTCAAGGATTTTTATGCCTGCTTCGTCATATAGGTCATATGGAAGCACTTTTTGTGAAATTATTTCTTCACTGGATACAACTATCATTACTAAATTATATCCGCATTTTTAAAAAATTACACACGTTATTTGTATGATTGTGCTAAAATTTCACTATGGAAGTACTTGCTAAATTAAATTTGTCGCAGTTAGAAAATTTTGTAGAGTCGTTGGGCGAAAAAAAATTTCGCGCAAAACAGCTTTTTTCTTGGATTTATTCAAAGTCAGTGTGTGATTTTGATTTAATGAGCGACATAAAAAAAGATTTTAGAGAGAAATTAAAAGAAAATGCGGTTATTTTAGATACTAAAATCAAAAAAAAGCAGGTCTCAGCAGATGGTACAATAAAATATTTAATAGAATATTCTGACGGCAATTGTGCCGAAACCGTCCTTATGCGTTTTGATAATCGCTCAAATCTTAGCGCCTGTGTAAGTTCTCAGGTTGGCTGCTATATGGGTTGTGATTTTTGTGCAACTGCTAAAAGAGGTTTTATAAGAAATCTTGAACCCTATGAAATAATAAGTCAAATTTTAACCATCCAGCAAGATACGGGTTTAAAGGTTACAAATGTTGTTTTTATGGGGCAGGGCGAGCCTTTAAATAATTTTGACAATGTTTTTAGTGCGATTGAGGCTATTAATACAAATCTAAACATAGGAATAAGGCGCATTACGATATCTACATGCGGAATAGCGGATAAAATCAAAAAAATGTGCGAGTCGGATTTTGTTCCTACGCTTGCAATATCGCTACACTGTGCTGACAGCGATGTGAGAAAACAAATTATGCCTGTTGAGAATAAATACTCGCTTGATGAACTTAAAAAATCGCTTATTTATTATACCGATAAAACAGGCAAAAGAGTGACTCTTGAGTATATCTTAATCGGCGGGTTGACTGATACCAAGCAAATGGCTCAAAAACTCTGCGATTACATTAAAGATTTAAAATGCAACATAAATCTTATTCCATACAACCCTATTGGTGTGGATAAGTATAAAAAGCCAAACAAAAAAGATACTATGATTTTTAAATATTTGCTTGAATCTCAAGGTAAAAAAGTTACCGTAAGGCTTGAGCGAGGGGCGGATATTGACGCTGCTTGCGGACAGTTGGCGGGAAAATCTTAAATTTAAAATGCGCTCCAAATCGGAGCGCATTAATGCTTTTATGGGATTGCATAAGGTTGTTAGCTTAAAAATGCTGAATATTGTTGCTGCAGTTTAGCTATCATCTCATCCATATACTGAAATTGTTTTGTAAGTTGTGATTCGTATGAATCAAGACTTTCGTACGCTCTTGTGATTCTATCTTCCTGTGTCGATATAAGTCTTGATAATGATTCACTTTTAACGGCAAACATACCTGTGGTTACATCAAGGGCGTTGTTTACTTTTTCAACCATTTTGTCGAAAATACCGTTTTTATTTCCTGTTGAACCGCCTGAAATTAAGTTTTTGACAGATGTCGAATCTTTTGCCCAGGCTTCGTCAAATGCTTCTTCGTCAAATTTTAGTGTTGTTGCGCTGTCATCAACTGATAAGCCCGCTTTACCGGTTGAAATACCAATTTGAGATAACATACCAAAAGAACCGTTATCACTTACAAATGAACTTAGCATGTTTCTAAGCTCGCTCTGCAAGCCCCTTAGATTAATATCCATCTCAAGGTATCCGTCCTGAGCCGTCGCTTCTTTTATTTGTTCTGTTACCTTGTTGTACGCATCAACAAATTCTTTTATTGAATTTTTAACTTCAGTTAGGTCACTTTCAACATTAAGGTTAACTTCTGTTGTTTTATCTTCATCAGACCCGTCGGTTACTTTTTTTGCAGTAATGGTTAAACCTGAAATGCCCGATGATTCACTCGTTATAGTGTTTGATGATGAAACTATTTTGTTGCCATCAACCGTTACTATAGCATTTTGACCAAGTGTCTGAGAACCCTCGGCAAGTGCGCCGTCTTTTGTAAGTCCAAATACATCAAAGAAGTTAGTGCCTTCAGCCTCAAGGCTTATATTGAATTCACCCGTTTCTTTTGATGTAAGTATAAGTTTGTTAGTTAGAGTGTCATATTTTGCACTTACTTTTGCTTCTTCTGTTGAATTAATCTTATTGATTAAATCTTGAAGTGCGGTAGATTCTGTTATTTCAAACTCTACACCGTTAATTTTTATTGTACCTTCGCTAATCGGTTGACTAAGTCCGCTCTGCTCACTTGTTAAAGGCTTGTTTGTTAAGAATGAAGTAAGTGTGTAGGCGCTTTTGTAACCTGTATCTGTAGCTTCTGTGAGTTTCATAACACTTGCAAAGTTTGAGGTGTCAGAAAAACCACCCAGAGAAATTTTTTCTCCGTTTGTTGCAGCAATTTCAAATGTGCCGTCGTCATTTATTTTTGCATTGACTTTACCGCCTGCTGCGTCATTTATTTTATTTGCGATGTCACCTAAAGTGTCGTTATCTTTGTCTATTTCTATTTCATATCTTTTGTTGTCAACATAGAAAGAGAATGTCCCGCCTTTGGCTTGGTTATTGCCGATTTCAGAGTATTTAGTGTCTTCGCTTATTAATTTTCCTGCTACGGTCGTACCCTGTGCAACAGTGCTTGTTGCAAGCTGTTCCACAGAGATTTTAATATCACCTGTTGCAAGTCCGCTTGAACTTGTGGCGGTAACGTATGCGTCATTACTTGAGGTAACATTTGTTTTACCCCAGATGTCATTGCTTGTGCCGCTTATAACGCTTGTAAAGTTTTTAAGGGCACTTTGTAAAGCGGTAAAAGAAGTTTTTATTGTGCTTAGTGCACTACTTTGATTTTCAAGGTCGGTTTTTTTTGTTTCGAGCGGAGTTACTGTAGAGAGTTTTTTTGCTTCTACCAGTTGCTCAATCCAAGAATTAAAATCCAGCCCTGACCCCAGGCCGCTAAACTGTATACTCATATTTTTGATTCCTTATCGATAAAAAACAAATAAATCCTTTTATATTTTAGTATATTCCACAATAGTTTTTTTATAATCGTATAAAAACAGGAAATGTAACTTTTTGTTACTTATCAATACATTTGCAGTAGGGTTCCGCATGTATTATTATATCACAGTTTTTAAGATTTTTTCTGATTTGTGTTTCAATTTCATCACAAATATTATGCGCTTCAAGAAGAGTCATTCCGGAGGGCAGAAAAATAGTCATCCGAATAAGTCTTTTTGAGCCCGATTTTGATGTTCTTATCTGTTTTGCGCCTATAACTCCGTGTGCCCCAAAGCTTTTTAGCGCCTCATCTATTTTTTCCTTGTCTTCTTTTGGTAACGACCCGTCAAGGAGATTATTTGAGCTCTGTTTGGTGAGTTTTATACCTGTTCTTAGAATTATTGCTGCAACAAAAATTGCAATAATCGGGTCAAGTATGTTTAACCCTGTCACTTTTACGGCAATAAGGCCTAAAATTATACCTAATGATGAATAAATATCAGCTCTTAGGTGTTCCGAGTCTGTTTTTAGAGCTATAGAGTCGGTTTTTTTGGCTATTTTGTCAAGATAAGAACTTATGACCCAGTTTACAACAACAGATAAGCACATTATTAAAATACCTATTGTTGTATGTATTTCATAATTGCCGCCGTGAGTGATTATTTTTTCACATGCTACAAAAAGAATATACAGGGCAGTAAGTATTATAAGAATGGCCTCAATAAAGCCCGCTAAGTCTTCGTATTTGCCATGTCCAAACGGGTGGTCATCGTCTGCCGGTTTTGCGGATTTTGAAACGGAAAAATAAGCAAGACAAGAGGCACTTAAATCTGCAAAAGAGTGAAGCGCTTCAGATAACACGCTTATACTGCCGGATAAAATCCCGGCCAGTACTTTAATTAAAATCAAAACCGTGTTTGATACTATAGATACCGCTGCGCCAAATTTTTTTTCTTGTGCTGATTCTTTTACTGTCATTATTCTAATATATCAATTGTAGAGTACGTTTCAGGCATCTTGGAAAGATATGCTTTTGTTATTTTTTTGCCTTTTGCCACCTTTTGAAGTTCGCTTTTAAGCAGCTCTTGTTTACTTTTCAAAAGTTCAATATTTGATTTTTCATATTCTTCAATTTTTTTTCTGAATTTAAGCCTTTTTTCTTCTTCTTGAGGAGTTGTTTTTGTCGTTTTTTCAAATCTTAAAATACTCTTTAAGAGTTCTCCTTTATTTCTTAAAACGTCATCCAGCTCTTGAATTTTTCCGTTCTGTATTATTTCTTCTACCTGTTTGCACATTTTATACGCTCTGTCATACAGGTGCATAAGGTGGTTAAAATTATTATTCGTCGTCATCGTCTTCTTCTTCAAAATCATCCTCATTATTGTTTACAGCTCTTGTTTTTGCAATAAGCTCGGCTCTTTCCTTTTGTGCAATAACAATAGCTTGTTCCCAAGTAGATTTAAGTTCTTTTAGAAACTTTAGAACCTCATCTATAGGTGCGATTTCATGTTTAATATTTGCATGCACCAGTCTTGAAATGAAATACTCATACAGGTTAATTAGATTTGTTGCAAGCTCCGGATTTGGTTCTTTATCTATCGTGTTTATGAATTCTTCAAGAATTCTTTGTGCGCCCATAAGGTTATTGTGTGACTGTTCATAGTTTTTTTCATTCAGTGCAATTTTTGCTTTGTTTAGAAATTGTATCGCACCATCGTATAGCATAATGAGTATTTTTTCATTGGACGCTGTTTCAACTGTCGTTTTTTGATATTGTTTGACGTATTGATTCATCTGGTTTTATATCCTTTTGTTTATAAGAATTCCACCTGGATTTTTGAGGCTGTCCACAAGCGAAGAAAGTTCATGCGGAGTTATTTCCTGTACGGTTTTATCTTCTTGCTTGTTGTATATAGACAAACATCCTTTGTTTTCATCTACTTTTATTTCATAGAGGTCTTTATTTGAAAGGTCAATTTTAGAAAAATCAAGCTTTTCTTCGGTTTCTTCTTTTTGTTCTTCTTGTTCTTCTTCGCTTGAACTGTCGCCGCCGAAAAAAGATGTATTTTCTTTGTCGTCGGTGTCTATTGCACCTTTTTTATCAAGAGAATTGACGCTTCTTGAGCCGCTTCCAATGTTAGCAAGCATTTGAGAATTAAGTGTATTCTCTTTTGAAGTATTTTCTTGAGTTATTCTTAACTGGTTTAGAGAAATTCCATCGAGTCCCATGGTAACTCTTCCGTCTTACAGATATATTTTACATTATCGCATAATTTTGTTATAAATTAAATGGTGTATTTTATTTATTTTTATTATAAACTATAATCATACTGTATTTATAGGGGTTATTTAGTGGAACAGCAAAAGAATTCGGAACTTTTTCTTAATAACGTATATGCGCTTCCTTTGTGGGTTAGACAGGTTGTCTATATTAAAACTGAACAAAAGCTCTCTGAAGAGCTGGATGATTTTTTGGAACTTTTGAACCCGAAAGAACCTCTGCAGTTTGTTGTTCCTAAAATTACTTTCAAAGGCAAAAAAGAGCTTGAAGAAAGAAGTCATAACTTTAGTGAACAGTTTTATATTTTTCTTGAAAATTGCATTGAAAAATTTGATATATTTGAAATTACACTAAGGAATTTTTGGACATTATCTGAAACTTCAGCTATTTTTGTTCGTGCGGTTGAAAAGGAATTTATTGAAATTCCTGATTGTGAAAGAAACTATGTAATCATACAATTCTTGGCAAATAAAATTAGAACAGGCGAACTTTTAAAAAGACTCGGCAAGATTGATGTTATCCAGCTTGAGGCTGCTATTCGCGAGCAAAAAAGAAGAGTTGAGGCCGGTAATAATATAAGAATAGCTGACGTTATGATTGAGCTTGGCTATATAACCGAAAAGGATGTCAAAATCATTCTGCTCTTTAAAGAAGAGTCTAAAAAACGCTTTATTATGGGTTTAGGGCTTGCTTCATTAAAAATGGAAAAACAGGCAACAGTGGCTCAGGTTTATCAAAATATGCAAAGAGAGCTAAAGCGTCTTGAGCATGAAAACAGAATTTTAAAATCAAGACTTAGAAAACTCTTAAATATTAAAGGATAGATATGCGCAGTATTTCCCCTAATCTTCTTTTGTCTTCTTATAGAGAAGAAGTGGTTGACGAAGAGTATTTTGGCTTTATTTTTTTATATGAAAATTTTAAAAGGTTAAAATCTTTTGGTGACGATAATAATGCGCGATTTTACCTCAGGTCGCTTTCAAAGCCAATTCAGGCCAGTCTTATTGAGGATTTTAATCTGCACAATGTTTTAGGTCTTACTCAGGAAGAAATTGCAATCTGTTGTGCCTCACATAGCGGTACAAAAAGGCATTGTGAGCTTGTCAAATCCATTTTAAATAAAGCAGGGCTTGACGAATCGTATCTAAAATGTCCAAAAGCTACTGCTCTTGATAAAAGAGATTTTGGCGAGGATAAAAAAGAAATTTATCACAACTGCAGTGCAAAACACGCCCTTATGCTTTGTATATCAAAAGCAAGGGGCTGGAGTTTGGATGATTATTTAGATTTTGAGCACCCCTTGCAGCAGCTAATTAAACAAAGACATTTGTTTTTAAGCGGTGCAGACGATATTAAAGTTTCTCTTGACGGTTGCGGTGCGCCTGTTTTTGCACTTAGAATTGATGAAATTGCAAGAATGTTTTTTAATTTTTTTAATGATGAAAAATATTCTTTTATTAAAGAAGCGATTGTCAACAACCCTTACGTTTTTGGCGGATATGACAGGCTGGATAGCGAAATAGTTGAACTGGGTAATAAAAACCTTGTGGCAAAAGTCGGTGCAGGCGGATTTTTGCTTGTTTATAATATAAAAGAAGATAAGATTTTGATTATAAAAATGTCGCAAAACAATAACGTACAAAGGAGAATAATTGCTCTAAATGCGCTTTATCAACTCTCTTGGATAGATAAAAACCCCTCACCAAGCTCATTTTTTAACGATTGGGGCAAAAAAGTAGGCGAATATTTTTGCAATTTTTCTTTTTTGTAACAAAGTGTGGAAAAAAAACCTTAACCGCGCTAAAATCAGTCTATGCAGATGGAAAATGTAAAAACATTAAGCAAGGACAACCTTAAGCAAAAGGTTCAAAAAAATCAAAAAAAGAAGAATACAAAAGTTCGCTTTTATCATTCTTTTTTGACCATTGTCCTTATGTTGTGCGTTTTTCAGATAAGCTACAGTGCGCTTTTAAATATTTCAAAAATTGTTATATACCAAAGCAAAATTGTAAAATCCCGTCATTTGCTTGAGGTGGCTCAAAAGAGAAATAAAAATCTAAAAAAAGAAGTTGAGAATTTTAACTCTATGGAAAAAGTAGAGTCAATAGCCAGAAACAACCTTAAAATGGCTGCAAAAAACGAGGTTCTGGTTATTATAAACGAACCCGAGAAAGAAAAAGTTGTGCCAAAAACTTTTAGGGAAAAGGTTGTTTACTTTTTTGAACAAAAAGTTGCGAGCAAATTTATGCTGAACGAAAACAGCCCTCTTTAGCTTATTTTACAAGCTTTATGTTTGGCGCAAAACCAAGACCCGTATTTGCAGAGTTTATTGCAGCGGATGCCAGTCTGCGGCGTTTTTTAGCACCTTTTAGCATTAAATCAACGCACTCGAGAGAATTATTCATCGGTCTTGATAATTTTTTAAGCATAAACACATCCTTATCCTATGCCTAAAATATCGACACATGCGCTTTTTTACTTTAGAGTGCGTTTGATTTTGTTACAAAAAATTTACAATTAAAATTTAATGCAGCCGCTGTTGTATGCTTCCATTAAGTCGCTATAGCCGCCTATTCTTTTGCCGTCAATAATAATCTGAGGAACGGTGACATCGCCTTTAATATCATACATATGAGCAAGTTTTTCTCTCCATAGCGCCTCGTCTTTGTCGATTTTATGCTGAGTATATTCAACATTATGCTCATTTAAAAATGCCAGTGCTTTTTTGCAGTACGGGCAGTAATCAACGGTATAAATTTCTACATTCATTTTTCTATCCTTTTTAGAACTTTTTCTACGCTTTCTTTTTCATCTTGCGCCACGTCTAATTTCAGATAGTCTTCAAAATATTCTTTTGCGCTTTCCATGTCGTTTCTTGCCATAAAAAGCATACCGAGTTTTTTATATGCGAAAGGAAATTTTTCATTAACCGTAAGGGCTCTAAGGTATGAACCTATTGCTTTATCAAGCTGATTGTTGCATTCATACGCTTCACCTAAGTTATAGTAAATAATTGCACTTTGGTGGTGTTCAATGAGCTCTTCATAGTTGGCTACAGCGCTTGCATAATCACCCAGTTCAAACTGCAGCCTTGCAAATTCATAAAACAATTCCCAATTGTCAGGCTCTTTTGCCTGCGCAACTTCAAGCGCTTCAAGTGCTTCGTCGTACCTGCAGTCTTTAATAAGCTCTCTTATGTAATCTATTCTTGAAAGTTCGTTTTTCATATGGTTTAATTATATAGCAAATAAGGAAAATAAGGAAATAGTATGTCAGGACATTCTAAGTGGGCAAATATTAAACATAAAAAAGCAAAAACAGATGCGGCTAAAGGTGTCAGTTTTGCTAAGTTTTCAAGAGAAATAATAATCGCCGCTAAAATTGGCGGGGCAGATATTAACGGTAACTTTAGATTAAGAACTGCGGTAGAGAAAGCAAAAGCTGGCGGTCTGCCAAATGATACAATTAAAAGAGCGATTGAAAAAGGCGCAGGCGGCTCATCTACGGAAAACTATGAAGAAATCACATACGAAGGCTATGGTGCAGGCGGTGTTGCCGTGTTTATTGAGGCTGCAACGGATAATCGCAACAGAACCGCAGGTGATGTCAGAAGTTATTTCACAAAATTTGGCGGTAACTTAGGCGAAACAGGTTGTGTAGGCTGGATATTTGAACCTGTGGGCGAAATTGTTATAGAAGTTCCAAAAGAGCCGGATAAAAAATCCAAAGAAGTTGTAAAAATGTTCACATTTGATGAGCTTTTTGAAGATTGTATGGAATTTGACCCAAAAGACGTTGTTGAAGAAGACGGCGAATATAAAATTACAACAACTGTTGAGGGTTTTCAAAATACCGTTGAAGGTCTTGAGAAGCTTGGCTACAAGCTAAAGAGTTCAGAGCTTACAAGAGTTCCATCTAACTCATGCGAGGTAACTGACGCTGCTATAGTAAGAAAAATCTTGCTTCTTTTAGATAAGCTTGAAGAGCATGATGACGTGCAAAATGTTTATTCTAACTTTGAGGCTGATGATGATTTAATTGCTGAAGTGAGTAAAAATCTGTAGTTTACTTTAGCTCTTTAAAACCGTTATTAAAATGTTCAACCCTGTAGGTTTTGCCTATGGGGTTTGAAATTTTTATAGCCCCGAGTTCTCTTGTAAGAAGCACTTTTGTACCTGATTTTTGAAGAAGCTTAACGGTTTCATAAGATGGGTGACCGTAGGTATTGTATCCGCTTAAAATTATTGAGTACTTTGGCTTTAATATTTTAAGCATATCCTCGCTAACTGAGTATCTTGCGCCGTGGTGACCTACTTTTAGAATATCAACACTTTTGTGTAATTCTTTTATTTTAGAAAAAGTATCCGCACTCACATCTGCCATAAAAAGTGCACGTGTAGAGTCGGATTTTACAAGGGTTATTATAGAATTTTCATTATCCGCTTTGTTTTTCGCCACATTATTAAAATTTGCCGTATATGTTGTTAACTCCAGATTATCCTCTTTGTAGATAACTTCATTGTTTTTGGCTATTTTATATTCTATATTTTCCTTATTTAACTTTTCTAAAATCCTTTTTCCTATAGGTTCATCCGGGTTAGAGTTTTGCAGATAAACCTTTTTAACTTTAAAATCATTTAAAATATCGACTGCTCTGCCGCAGTGGTCTGAGTCAAAGTGAGTTATGATTAAAATTTCTATTTCTTTTATGTTTTTATCCTTAAGGTATTCGCTTGTTATGATTTTTGCATCAGATAGTCCTTTGTAGGGCATTTTGCCTGTGTCTATCATTATGTATTTGTTCTTTTGTGTCTTAATCAACGTGCAATCGGAATTTCCGGTATCAAAAGCAAGTATTTCAAAGTCACCCTCAGGCAGTTTGATAAAAGTTAAATAAAATGCAAAAACACAAACCAAAAGTCCGTATAAAATCTTTTTATTTTTGAAAGATAATTTTATATTTTGAACAATTAAAATAAGCATAATCCAAAATAAAAGCATTTGAACAATATTTGGCGATGGCGTTGTGATTATTGAGTATTTAAGAGTCGAGAAGAATTTTGATATTTTAACAAGTAAAACTAAAAGCGGGTTAGAAACAATATCAAAAAATGCTATAAATTTTATTCCTGCAAAGGGAATAAAGCCTAAAATCGAGCTTATAAAACCAAGAAAGCTTATAATCCCTATAAAAGGTACAACACAGAGGTTTGCAAAAAGACTCCAAGGTGTAAAAGTGTTAAAGTAATACATCTGTAAAGGGCAGACAAAAAGCTGCGCGCATAGTGGGACTAAAACCATTGCAAACAGTGATTTTGGCGATATTATCATAAGAGGAATTTTAAGAGCTTTAGGATAGTCCTTAATTCTTTTAATAAAATCTTTCTGCAAGGCACTTGCTTTTTGTACTATTGGTTCAATTGATGAAATAAGACCAATAGTTACGATAAATGAAAGTTGAAAACCTACGTCAAGAAACATTTTTGGGTCAAATATCAACATAATAAACCCTACAAAGAAAATAAGAGCCACAGGTTTTGATTGCCTGTCGATTAATTTACCCAACAGTACAAAAAGAAGCATAATAGAGGCTCTTATAACAGATGGCGGAAAGCCTGTCATAAAAGTATACAGCACTACAAAAGCTATACCGCCCCAGATAGAAATAGTGTATGGAAGTCTGAGATTTTGTGCCAAAAACCACCAAATTCCAAAAATCAGCGCAACATTTAATCCGCTTGCAGCCAAAAGATGTAAAAGTCCCGAGTTTATAAAGCTCTGTTTTATTTCATCGGGCGGGTTTATTGCTTCGTTGCCGAAAACTATCCCGCCAAGTATTTCAAGCTGCGGGCTTTTTACATATTTTGCGTGCTTATCTGTTATCTTTTTTCTTGCGGTGTCTGTTTTATTCAGAATGTACCACCAAAACTCTTCAAGGTTTTTGTAACTGTCTGCTTTGTTTAAAATTTCAAAATTTTTGCCATTTGAATACAAAACAGAAAATGTGTCGTGGTATTTTAGGTATTTAGCGTAGTCAAATTGAGAGGGGTTTGTCGCAGCCTTTGGCTCTCTTAAATTTCCGCAGATTTTTATTTTATCTGAAATTTGAATTTCATTAAAACTTTTGTTGTCGTCATTTATTGTTACAAGTGTTTTGGAGTTATTTATTTTATACGTTTTTTGATAAACTTGCGCCTTATCAACATCAAGGTAAAATTTTGCCCTTGTGCCTTCCCTTGTTTTAGTAGGAATTGATGTTACTCTGCCGTAAAGGCAGACGTTATTTGCATGAGTGTTGGCAAGTTCGTTTGTTTCTTTGATTGAATGTTTTGTGTTTATAAAACCTGCTATAAAAATAAGAAAAACAAAAAGTGCGTGTTTTGGCTTTATTAACCCTAAAAACATAAAAGCGCATAAGATTAGTGCGCACAAAATTGCATACATCTCACCGTGTGTTGTGATGAATGAACAAATACCAAGAATGTAAGATATAGTTACCGTAATTATTAAAATGGTCTTGTAGTTTGTTTCCACAAGACCATTTTAAATTTTTATTCAAATTATAACAAATTAATTAATTATTGTTACACCGCAGCCGCCTGAAGTTGACCTTAAGTCTTTGTAGTACTGTCCGTCAGTGTAGTACATTTCATCCCCGCCGTTATCTTGAAAAATATCTCTGTAAAATGTGTTATTTGCTCCTTGCGGATTTGTGTAAGGTTGATTTGTGTTTATATTATTCCAAGCTCTGTTGTACATATTTTGTGCGGGGTTTTGATATGCACTGTATGGTTGATAATAAGGGCTTGAAGTCACAGGAGGGCTAAAGCCTGTCATTGAGCCGCCGGAGAATGGCGAGAAGAAATTTTTCACCATATTTTTTAGCCCGTTTTGCGGCCTATAGGGGTCATTTTGAAAGTTATACTGCTGCATGTTTGCAAGTTGTCGGGATTGGTCTTCAAGAGATGAGCTTGCGGTTTTAAGGGTTGCGATTCTAGAGTTTAAATCTCCGCATTGATTTGCTCCCAGTACTGATTTTTCAAGCCTTTCAACCCTTTCTTTGGCGCTTTGATTAGAATAGGTTTGGTTAAATATTTTTTTCTCAAGTGAAGCAAGAGTGTTTTTTTCTTTGTTACTTATACATTTTTCATCAAGAGTATTTTCTATGGTCTCTACCCTTTGGGCAAGTGAATTTTGGGAGTAGTCTTTTTTATACAGTTTACTCTCAAGCCTGCTTAACCTTATTTCAATGGGCTCATCTTCAAAGGTTTTATTAAAGGTTAGTCTTTCTATCTCGCTAATCTTAGGGTAGCTTGCACTGTTTGGTACAAACTCTGTTCCATCGGGGTTTCGATATTTTAGTTCGGGCAGATTATCAAATGCAATCTCACAAAATGCGCACTGTATGGTAGTTATGAGTGTTAAACATAAAATTAATTTTTTCATAACTTAAAAATAGAGTTATCAAAAATAATTTTCATCGCCCTATTGGGCATTGCCTATTTCAAATATTGTTTTGTCTATTTCTTCAAGTAATGCGTTTGATTGTGCTTTTATATTTTGAGGAGTGTAGATGCTATCTTGCAGGGGCATATAGCGCGAGTAGAAATTTGCATCAAATTTTAAGTTACCAAGGATTTTTGCACTGTAGTTTACATGTCTTATAGCGTAGTAACTGTTTGTCTGTGCGTATGAAGTGTATTGGTATTTTCGCTCAAGATTTCTTGTCTGCAGGTCAAGCACATTGACATTTGCGTTAAAAAACTGAATAGAGGAGTTATTGTTTATGCACTCTCTCAGTTTTTCAAGAGTTTCTTTGATTTTTACAAGGTCATTAACATAATCCGAGTTTTTGTCTTTTTTAATTATTACATCTAAAAATAACGGGTCATCAAGAGGTGCATCAAGCAAAAGCCCGTCTTTTAGGTCTTTTTCACTGTACTGTTTTTTAGGGGCGCTTTGTACGGTTTCTTTTTTGTATTCAAAATCCCCCTC
>CALUSB010000019.1 GCA_944323335.1 Candidatus Gastranaerophilales bacterium | reverse complement strand
GAATTTGGAGGAAGCGGAGGCGGAGGCGGAGGAGTAGTAGGTGACTCCTTTGAACAAGGCTCAGGTGGTAACGGCTCAAGTGGTTATTTAAGGATAAGGTGGGATGCAAGTGAGCAGGAGTAAATAAAGGGGCTTATGCCCCTTTATTTATTATTTTTTAACCTTTACTACATTAGGATTAAGCGCAAGCCAAGTAAATGCTTCTGCTTCTTTTTGCGGAACTTCAAGAACGAAAATTCCTCCGTATTTGCCCCTTTGGGTAATAAGATATCCCTCATCGCAAAGCATTGTAACCGCTTTTTTAATTGTATTCGTGCTCACTGATAATACATCCGCCAGTTTTTTCATAGGGGGAATTTTATCCCCTGATTCATGGTTTTGAATTATGTATTTTTTAAGAGCATCCAGTGTTTTTTCCCAACTATACAAATAAGTTGTTTTAAGACTTTCTTTCTGACCTCTGCTCATAAAAAGAGATTTCTCTTCTCTTTCTTTTTGTCTTTTTATTTTTTGCGGGTCGTTAAGATAAATTGTCCCGTATCTACCGCGTCTTGAGAGAATTATACATTGCTCGTTTAGTATACGAGTCGCCTCGTTTACCGTCCTTATGCTAACATTAAGCATTTTTGAAAAGTCTTCATTCGATGGTATACGCTCTCCTAAAACACAGTTGTCCTCGATATATTTTTTTATTCTTTCAACTGTTTTATCAATAAGAGTGGTGACAGTATTATCATGTTTTGGGTTTTGTGTTTTTTGTTCAATTTTATTTTGATAAATCCAGCAAACTTTATTGCCCTTCAGTTCAACCCTTAATAAAATTCCTTCGCGCACCAAACACTCAAGCGCAAGGCGCAGTGTATTTTGATGTGAATTTATAATCGAAGAAAGCACAGCCACATTAGGAAGTTGAGAGCCGGTTTTAATTTTATTATCAATTATATATTTTTTAAGCTCAGCAACCGCAACGTCTTTTTTGGAGAGCATTTTTTCAAATTTAGTGCTGGTTGAATCAGGATTTTTAACCGCCGTACCGACAGATTGCTTGGACTCAAAGTATCCCATATCCTCAGCCTGCCTTATGGCGTTTTGAACAGTACCTATGCTTACACCAAGATAGCTTGCAAGCTCGGCTTTAGCGGGCAATAACATTCCATATGAAATACTGCCCTTTTTAAGAGATGAGCCAATATAGTCTATAAGCCACTTTAGGACAGTTTTTTCCTTAGACAATATAGACGTCTTATAATCCGGTTTTTTAACATCGATTTGAGAAATTAAAATCTTTTTCATGAGCATCCGTTTGTTTTTATAATTATATAACACTATAAAAAGTAAACAATATTTTTTTTGACAAGTATGACTTAAAAATGTATTCTTATTTAATACACTTAAAAAGGAGCTATACCATGTCAAACACCGAAAAAGAACTCAAAGGCACAAAGACCGAAAAAAATCTTTTAGAGGCATTTTTAGGAGAATCAGGGGCAAGAAATAAATACACATATTTTGCCTCGGCTGCAAAAAAAGACGGCTACGTACAGATTTCAAAAGTTTTTGAAGAGACAGCAAACAACGAAAAAGAGCATGCTAAAATTTGGTTTAAACTATTAAACGGGGGTTCTATAGGAGATACTCTCAGCAACTTAAAAGAAGCAGCATCGGGTGAAAATTACGAGTGGACACAGATGTATGCTCAATTTGCAAAAGAAGCAAAAGAAGAAGGTTTTGACAAAATTGCTTTCCTTTTTGAAAAAGTTGCAAGCATTGAAAAACATCATGAAGAAAGATACAAAAAGCTCTTATCAAACATAGAAGAAGATAAAGTATTTAAAAAAGAAGAAAAAGTTACATGGGAATGCGCAAATTGCGGTTTTAGATTTGACGGAGAAAATGCGGCAGAGATATGCCCTGTGTGCTCACACCCTAAGTCATACTTCTTTGTTGTTGAACAAAAATATGAATAAAAATAAGGGGCTCATCGCCCCTTTCTTTTTTTAAAAGACAAAAAATAAATTTTTTTATATTCTTACAAATGTTGAAACGCAACTAAAATCTCGAACTTTTTCGCATACCCAACCGCCTCCTCCGGGGCCGTTGTATGCACCGCTTGCGTTTGAAGTATTACCTTCTATAGTATGTATGCCCTCTGAATCCACTTTTGTAACAATACCAATATGACCTTCTGAGTTCATAATCAGCAAATCACCGGGTTTTGCCTGACTGGGGTCACTAAATGCCCTACCTGTCTGTCTTGCCCAAGAGGCAATTGAGGGGCAGTATGCATGATTAATTGAATCATATCCCTCAGGAACTACTCCTGCATTAACTAAACAGTAATACACAAAGTCAGCACACCAAGCACCCGAGTGGAAACCTGTTGAGCTCATTAAACTTGACATTTCAGCAGCACTTTTGCCGCTGTATTGTAAACCAAAATTTGCAGCAGCAGATGATGTTCCCGTTCCTGCCGCAGCGCCTGTCAATGAACCTGCCAGGGAAGACAATACACCCGAATATGCTCCTGATGTATTCATTGTACTCATTTTTGAGAGTAATTTTTGAAGATATTCATCCAGTCCGCCGCCGTTTATTGCTTTAGAAAATTTTCTCTGGTCTATTCCGACAGCGCTTACACCTATTGCCTCTTCTCCTGAAAGTTTACCGTTTGCATCAGTATCGTAAGCTTCAAAAGTTGTTTCTATACCTCTGTTTTTTATTCTTTCAAAAAACTCTTTATCTTCACCTTGAAGACCTTCTTCTACTTTTTGTCTGAACTGCTCCAAATCACAACCCGCCATAAAGCGAGTATCAATTGCACAATCCTTTGATTTTGTCGCAGATGATGTCTGAGTATTTTGATTATTCAATAAATCTGTCGAAAGTCCTACTGACATTTTTGCATCCAATATCTACCTTATATATATAAAGTATATACTCAAGCAAAAATTGACATTTTTATTATTTTTTTACAATTGTTAACATTACCTGCCTATTGAATAATATTCAAAGCCCTCTTTATTAAGTGCAGCAGGGTCATATTGATTTCTGCCGTCAAAAATAACAGGATTATTCATAAGCTTTTTCATCTTTTTAAAATCAGGCATTCGAAACTCATGCCACTCGGTTAAAAGCAGCATAGCATCAGCATTATTAAGTGCATCATAGCCATCTGTTGCATAATAAATTTTATCCCCAAATATTTTTTTAGCCTCGCTAATAGCGCGCGGGTCAAAGGCTCTAATAATTGCACCGCATTCAAGAAGTGTCTTTATAACAGTAATAGAGGGCGCTTCGCGCATATCATTTGTTTGCGGCTTAAAAGAAAGTCCCCATAGTGCAAAAGTCTTACCCTGAATATTATTGTCAAATCGGTTCAAAACTTTATCCGTAAATATTTTTCTTTGTTTTAAATTAGTATCATAAGCAGCACTGAGCATTAAGGGTTCAAGATTGTTTTCTTTAGCGGTATTTATAAGTGCTCTTAAATCCTTAGGAAAACAGCTGCCGCCAAAGCCAATACCGGAGTAAAAGAACTTGGAGCCTATTCTTTTATCTGCACAAACCGCATTCTTTACCATTAAGGCATCAGCACCGACTTTCTCGCAAATATTTGCCATTTCATTGGCATATGAAATCTTTAATGCCAAAAAGCAATTCGCCGCATATTTTGTCATCTCTGCAGATTTTAAATCCATTATCATAACAGGATTTCCGTTTAAAATGTGAGGTGCATATAGCTCTTGCATTACATTTATTGCCTTTTTTGAATCAGAGCCTATAACAACTCTGTCAGGTTTCATAAAATCCTCAACTGCTGCCCCCTGCTTTAAAAACTCGGGATTTGAAACAATATCAAAATCAACATCTGTAATTGATTTAATATATTCAATTAACTTATGCCCCGTACCGACAGGCACTGTTGATTTATTAACAATTACTTTGTATTCATCAAGCGCTTTAGCTATCTCTTCTACCACCTGCCACAGCGCAGATAAATCCGCACTACCGTTTTCCCCCTCAGGAGTTCCGACGGCTATAAAGCATATTGAAGATTTTTTAACTGCGTATGAAATGTCACAACTAAACTCCAGCCTTCCTCTTTTTATGTTTTCAGAAAGCAAATCGTCTAAAAGCGGCTCATATATTGGCGCTATTCCATTTTTTAAATTTTCTATCTTGCTTTTGTCTTTATCGACACAGACTACATCATTACCCATATCTGCAAGACAAGTGCCCGCAACTAAACCAACATAACCCGTTCCTATAACACAAACTCTCATGCCTTTTGTAACTCCGTAAAATATTCGGCAGTTTTTTTAAGCCCCTCTTGTATTGTTACTCTTGGATTAAAGCCAAGTTTTTCTTTTGCAAAAGAAATATCCGGTTTTCTTTTTGTCGGGTCATCTGACGGCAGCGGTAAAAACACGAGTTTTGAATTTGAATTAAGCAGTTCTATTACATATTTTGCAAAGTCTATTATTTTAAATTCGTCAGGATTGCCAAGGTTAAAAGGCCCTTGATAATTGCTTTGCATAAGCAATATTAAACCCTCAACCAAATCGCTTATATAACAAAAAGACCTGCTTTGAGTACCATCGCCGTATATTGTTATGTCATTATTTGAAAGCGCCTGAATAATGAAATTTGAAACCACACGACCATCATCAAGACGCATATTGGGGCCGTATGTATTGAAAATTCGTGCTATTTTAGCATTAATATCATGTTTTCTGATATAATCACAAATCAGAGTCTCTGCTGCCCTTTTACCCTCATCATAACAAGCTCTTATACCGTTTGGATTTACGTTGCCAAAGTAAGATTCTTTTTGCGGATATTCTTTGGCATCCCCGTATACTTCGCTGGTTGAGGCCTGAAGCAGTTTTGCCCCTGTTTTTTTTGCAAGTTCAAGTGCGTTTAAAATACCAAAAACAGAGGTTTTAAAGGTAAATATCGGGTCTTTTTGATAATGCGGGGGTGAAGCGGGACATGCAAGGTTATATATTTCATCAACTTCAAAAAAATAAGGGTCAATAACGCTTGCTTCAACAAACTTAAAATTTTTATTTTCCAAACAGGGCGTTAAGTTTTTTAAATCGCCCGTGTATAGGTTATCAAGACATATGACAAAATTGCCCTCATCAAGCAATCTTTTTGCCAAATGAGAACCTATAAAACCTGCCCCTCCTGTTATAAGTATTTTTTTCATAACCCTCCGTTACAAAAATTATACTATAAAATTACATTTTTATTTAAAATTATGCTATTATTTTATAAAACAGATAAGGGGATTATGAGCATTAGCAATATAACATCGGCAATATTTGACTTGGACGGTACATTAATTGATTCAAGAACGGGAATTATAAACGGTCTTAAGGATGCGTTTTTAAAATGCGGTCTAAATATGCCTGAGGGGAAAACTATTCCTGTCGGCCCGCCATTATACGATACCGTACTTTCTGTTTTTCCTGATGCCACAGAAGAACTTGTGGAAAAAATAGCTCAAGCTTTTAGGGAAGCCTATCATCGCTTTGACCTGCCTGTCTCAAAACCTTTTCCAAGAACTGTAGAGCTTTTAAGCGAACTTAGAGAATATGGCATAAAAACCTACATTGCAACATATAAGCCAAAAGTTTTTTCTTCAAAAATTCTTGAAAAGTATTTCAAGGGGCTCTATATAGATGTAATAACACCTACCGAATTACCAAGCTGGAATAATACCGTGCATAATAACTGTACAAAAACCGACATTGTTAAGTTCCTTGTAGATAAATATTCAATAGATACCGACAAATGCTTTATGGCAGGGGATGCCATAACAGACATAGAAGCGGCACATAAAAACAATATTACAAGCATTGCTGCAAATTACGGATACGGTGAACATCTAAATTTTGCACACTACAGTGCAGATACAACAGATGAACTTTATGAAATAGTTTTAAATCTTGCAGGCAGCACCAAAAAAGAGGCAGTATAAAATATTTTCTCCCTTGGGGCAATTTTTTAAGAACAAAAGTTTTTATTATTGCAAGAGGATTTTTAAAAAGGGAGAAAATAATGTCAGATTTTAGCATTAACGATTACAACGATTCAGGTGCATATCAAATTATGCGCGGCATAAATAAAGCAGATAAAACCTTCTGGACAGAAGAACAAAAAGACACTTCTATTATGGACTTGGCTGATAAAAAAGCACAAAATACTGAAAATAAATCAGGTATTACAGTTGCTCTTGAAGACTTTGCAAAAACAACAACCGGCTTCCACGGTTCAAATTCAAGCAATATTACCCCTGATGATACAGATTTGACATTTTTTGAAAAAATTGGTCAATTCTTTGGCAAAGAGAACAACAATATGTTCAAAGACAAAGAAGGACAAGAGCTTGTAACAAAAAACGGAAAAATATATCAAAACGACATCTTTAACAGTGCGCTTACAAAATACGACGGCATACAATATGCAAAAGATGGAGATGATGTTTATGAATCAGCACTAAACTTTGCAAAAGCAGACATCGGTGCAATTGAAAAAGCATACCAAATGGCAGATATTGAATGTGACAAAAACGGTAAACTCCAACTACACGAATTACATTCGTATATGGACTATGACGGAGACGCAAAAGAAGCGCTTGAACAAATGAATCTTACAGGAAGCAAAAAAGATATAACCGCACAAGAATACGCAAGCTATCTTATTGCAGCCGACGGCATGATTCAAACAGAAGATGGCCCTAAATTTGACCCCAATGCGGTTGACGGCCTGATAAGCAAAGAAAACTCCGAAGCCACAAAAGAATTCAAAAACGGCGATTTGCAAGAAATAGCAAAACAAATCTATGATGAAAACTATTAGAAAATAATGTGATAATATATAAGGGTTGAGATGATTTTCTTGGCCCTTATATGTTTTATATAGACAAAATAAAATCTAAAAAAATTCTAAAATCTACACTGATTCAAGGTGCGGAAGTTTTTTTTACAACAAAAGAAAGTTTTATAAAAACAAAAGATAACAACTATAAAGATATTACAAAAGAAAATAAGTCTGATATTTGCAGCTATCTTAAAATAAAAGAAGAATATCTGATATCACCAAAACAAACACACAGCGACAATATTGCATTTGCAAATACTTTAGGAGAGTACCCTGACACTGACGCTCTTATTTTAGAAAATCCAAATTTTGCAATTTATCTGAATTATGCAGACTGTACACCTGTTGTTTTATATGACAAAAAAAACAATATAGGTGCAGTTATACACGCAGGCTGGAGAGGAAGTGCAAAAAGCATTGCAGCAAAAACTCTTGATAAAATGAACTCAAACCCAAAAGATGTTCAAGCACTTATCGGCCCTTGTATTTGTTTTAATTGTTTTGAAACAGGAGCGGAAGCAATAAAAGCACTTGAAGAAACAATAGAGAAAAAAGAAGGACTCTTTTGTAAAAAAGAAGAAAAACTCTTTGCAGACCTAAAAGGAATAAATGCTCAACAACTAAAAGAAAAAGGTGTTACAGATATTGATATATGCCCATTTTGCACATTTTGCAATAATGACTTATTTTTTTCATACAGAAAAGAAAACAAAACAACAAACAGAATAAGTGCTGTTTTAAAACTTATTTCTTAATAAACTTTCTCATTAATCTGTAGTTAAATAGTTTTGACGCATAGCTTTGAGGAGCATCAACTATATCTTGCACATCGCCAAGTCTGTAGTAACACAAGGGCTCTGTTTGTGAAAACTTTTTAAGGTACTCATAACCCAAGTGCAGATGCATAAGTTCAGGGGAAGTCTTAGGCTGCTTTTTCGACCTGCTATAGAGTTTTTGATACAAGGGCTCAAAATCCACAAACTCAACTTGAGAACCCTTTATGCCTTGGCTTTTTAAAATATCTTTCACGACTCTCATGGTATCGCCGTAGTAAGAATAGTCACTAAAAATGTATTTCTTGCCGCTTTCTTTAATAACTTGAGCATCAATTCCTATTTGTTTCATATAGTCACTATAGTTGCTAAAGCCCTCTTGGGAGATAATTTTTCTATAGCCGCCACTATAGCCGTGCAATCCTGATATTGGGAGCACCTTTGATTGTACACCCATATAGCCCATTGCATTTGCAAAAGCTTCAAGCGAGCGCCCGATTGACACAAAAACATACCCATCACTGCCGTATTTTGTATCAAAATACTTTTTCATAAGCTTTGACGCATCAACTACCGCAACATAAGCATCATCATAGTATTCGCTTGATGCCCTTTCTAAAATGCCTCGCTCTACTTTGTTTAACGATTTAAAATCTTGGGGAGTGAATTTTTTATACTTTCTTAAGACAAAATTTGCCGCTCTTTGTATAAACTTTTCGGATTTCTTTACCCCAAAGCTGCCTCTTGAAGCAAAAGAGATATCATTTTGTTTTTTAGAACTTATAAAAACATCATTTTGTATTTTCCTCAAGGGAAAAGAATGTGAATTTAGGAGCGAAAAATCGCGCCTTTGTGTTGTTATGCTAATCGGACTAATTTTCATGGCTTTTATATAAAACTTATCAATACATTATTTTGCACAAGATGGGCATTTTTTATTTTTTTCAAGGTGAATTTTTCTAAAATCCTGCCTTACGCCATCATAAATAAGAAGAGTGTTTCTCAAAACACCATCCATATTTAAAATAACTTTAAATGCTTCCATTGCTTGTATGGATGCGACAGTCGAGACAACAGGGCTGATTATTCCATGTCTTTGAACTATGTCGCAGGAGCAATTGTATAACTCGGGAATAAAACATGCAAGACATGCGCTGTTTTTATCTATAGTACAAACTTGTCCCGAAAACTCTTCAACGCCGCCATGTACAAGTGTTTTATCCGTTTTTATTATGGCATCTGACAATACAAATTTTGAATAGTAATTATCAAAGCAATCAATTATGACGTCATAATTTGCAAAAAGCTCTACGGTATTATTTTTATCCAGTCTTATTTTATAAGGCATAACCTCAATATCAGGATTATAAAGCTTTATCCACTCTTTAGCACTTTCAACCTTATCCATGCCAAGGGTTGTCACTTTGTGTATAAATTGCCTGTTTAGATTTGACAGTTCAACCTTATCATTATCAACTATTCCAATGTGCCCGACACCCAAAGATGCGAGGTTTGCTATAACAGTTGAGCCTAACCCGCCCGCACCGCAAACAAGGATGCGAGAAGAGTTAAGTTTTCTCTGGCCCGATTCACCGACACTTTTTAATAAAATATTTCTGTCATATCTTCCCATAAAATTTATTATCGACTAAGGAATAAAAAAAATCTATAATTATTTTATGAACAAAAAAGAAATACTGAAAATTTTAAAAGATGACTCGATAAACAGCGCTCTTTTTGATAAAGCCGATAAAATAAGAAGAAAAGAGTGCGGAAATATAGTACACCTAAGAGGGCTTATTGAATTTTCCAATGTATGCGGGAGAAATTGCCTCTACTGCGGTATAAATTGCAAAAATAAAAATGTTGTTCGCTACACAATGAATGAAGACGAGATACTATCTTGTGCCAAAAACGCTACTGAGCTTGGCTTTAAGACAATTGTTCTGCAAAGCGGCGAGGGGGATAATGTTTCACTAGATAAGATGTGTTCAATAATTGAAAAAATTAAAGAGCTAAATATCGCACTGACACTGAGTCTTGGCGAAAAGACAAAAGAAGAGTACAAAGCCTATAAAGACTCAGGTGCAGACAGATATCTTTTGAGAATAGAAACAACAGATGAAAGACTCTACAAAAAAATGCACCCTGACGGCGATTTTAAAAACAGAGTAAACTGCCTCTACACCTTAAAAGAACTTGGCTTTGAAACAGGAACGGGAGTACTTGTGGGCTTGCCTTATCAAGAAATTGACTCTTACGCTGATGATATTTTATTTTTTAAAAAATTAAATGCCGATATGATAGGCCTCGGGCCTTTTATAGCGCATAATCAAACAGAGCTCAAGGAAGCAAAAAACGGCGATTTAACTCTTGCACTTAAGGTTATGGCGCTTACAAGAATTATTATGCCAAAAATAAATATCCCCGCCACAACAGCTATGGAGACAATTGAAAAAAACGGCAGAATAAAAGCCCTAAAGAGCGGGGCAAATGTTGTTATGCCAAATGTAACGCCCGAAAACATAAAAGAAAACTACTCCATATACCCTGACAAAAAAGGTGTCGATGCTCATAGAGCTTCAGAATTAGACAAGTTAAAAAAAGAAATTGCCTCTTTGGGTGATAGCATTTCAGACGACTTTGGAGTAAGCAAAAACTATAAATATCAATAAATACTGCAATGATGTCGGCAGAAATATCTAATATACTATATGCAGTAGAACAAAGGAGATTTATATGATACTGCTTATTGTTAAATGGGTGCTTTTTGCTCTAACTATTATGTTTACTGCTTGGCTTGTCCCCGGTATTGAAGTTGACGGTTTTAAAAGCGCACTTCTTGTTGTTGTAATAATGGCACTTATAAATATATTTATAAAACCATTAGTAGTAATTTTAACCCTGCCTATAAATTTCCTGACCTTGGGATTGTTTATATTTGTTATAAACGCGCTACTGTTGCTTCTTTTGGCAAAAGTTGCTCCCGGTTTTGAAGTTGACGGTTTTTTAAGCGCATTTTTAGGCTCAATTATAATATCATTCCTGGGCGCTCTTATAAGCTCAATTGAATTTAGCGCCTAAATTAACTTTTCACTAGCTCTCATTAGTGCTATACTTATCAAGAGAGAGGATGAAATATGCTTACACTTGATAAAGTATACGACGCGGCAAGAGTTTTAAAAGACAACATAAGAAAAACGGATTTAATCTTCGCACCATCACTTAACGATAAAACAAACATTTACCTTAAAGCGGAAAACCTGCAAACTACAGGCTCTTTTAAGGTAAGGGGCGCTTATTATAAAATCTCAAGACTAAGTGACGAACAAAAAAAGCGCGGGATTATAGCCTGCTCAGCAGGTAATCACGCTCAGGGTGTAGCATTAAGTGCTCAAAAAAACGGCATTGAATCAGCCATTTTTATCCCCAGCACCGCACCTATTTCAAAAATTGAAGCTACAAGAAAGTACGGCGCAAAAATTATGCTCATAGACGGCGTGTATGACGATGCGTACAATGAAGCCATTAAATATCAAAAAGAAACACAGGGCGAGTTTATTCACCCCTTTGATGATATAGATGTTATAGCAGGACAAGGCACAATAGCACTTGAACTTATGGAACAATTGAGCGATATGGAAGCGATTATTGTTCCTATAGGCGGAGGCGGCTTGATTTCAGGCGTAGCATACACTATTAAAATGCTTAACCCCAAGTGCAAAGTCTATGGCGTTCAAGCATCAGGCGCTCCGAGTATGTTTGAATCTCACTTAAAACATGAAAGACTTGAGCTTGCTACAGTATCAACCTTTGCAGACGGTACGGCAGTAAAACTCCCCGGCGAACATACTTTTGAAATATGCGAAAAATACGTGGATGACATAGTAACCGTAAGCGAAGATGAAATTGCAAGTGCTGTTTTATCACTTATTGAAAAACAAAAACTCATAGCAGAGGGCGCAGGTGCACTAAGTGTTGCAGCTGCTATGTTTGATAAATTACCTATCGAAAACAAAAAAACTGTCTGCCTTGTATCGGGCGGCAATATTGATGTAAACATCTTATCGCGTGTCATTAACAGAGGCCTTATGAAAGAGGGCCGGCTAAGCGACTTAACTGTCGAACTTTTGGATAAACCGGGGCAATTAAGGGATGTTTCGACAATTATTGCTCAATCAGGTGCAAATGTTGTAAGAGTAAGGCACAACCAAGGCGGAAAAGGTATGGAGATTAACGAATGCTACCTGAGCGTTACCCTTGAAACCAAAAACGCTCAGCACCTTGAAGAAATTAAAAAAACATTCATAGAAAAAGGCTACAAAATATCTTCAAGCTTTTAAGGAGAAAAAATGAATAAAATTATCTATACAAAAAACGCACCCGATGCGATAGGGCCATATTCTCAGGCGTATCTTTGCAAAAACACTTTATATACCTCTGGTCAAATTGCAATTAACCCTGAGAATAATGAATTTATCGGCGGGGACATTGAAGAGCAAACTCAAAGAGTTATGAAAAACTTAAAAGCTGTTCTAAATGAAGCAGGATTTGACTTTGAAGATGTTGTTAAAACCACTTGTTTTCTAAAAAACATGGGTGATTTTCAAAAATTTAATGAAATTTACGGAAAATATTTTACCTCAAGACCCGCTCGCTCTTGTGTTGCAGCAGCACAATTACCAAAAGATGCCTTAGTTGAGGTTGAAGTTATAGCTTGCAAATAAAGTTAAAAGCGGCTATTAAACAATAGCCGCCATAATTGCTTTTTGAGCATGCATTCTGTTTTCTGCCTGCTCAAAAATAACTTCTGCGTTTTTCTCAAGCACACTGTGAGTGATTTCTTCCTCTCTGTGTGCAGGTAAGCAGTGAAGCACAATAACATCATCGCTAGCGCAAGAGCACAACTCATCATTTACCTGATAAGATTTAAAAATCTCTTTTCTTATGCTTGCTTCACTTTCTTGCCCCATACTTGCCCAAACATCCGTATAGATAATATTTGCACCTTCTACGGCTTTTTTAGGGTCATGTTCAATTGATACTTTTGAACCTGTTTTTAGTGCCGCATTTTTTGCAAACTCAACATATTTTTCCATTGGCTCATACCCCTTAGGGCAAGCTATGGTTACATCTAAACCCATAAGAGCACAACCAACCAAAAGACTGTTTGCAACATTGTTGCCATCACCCGAGTACACAAGCTTTAGCCCTTTAAGTTTTTTAAAATGCTCTTTAATAGTCAACAAATCAGCCATAATCTGGCACGGGTGAGAATCATCAGTAAGACCGTTAATCGTAGGGACACTTGCATATTTTGCAAACTCTTCAACGTCACTGTGGGCAAAAGTTCTTATCATAACGCAATCTGCGTATCTTGATAAAACCCTTGCAGTGTCTGCTATTGTTTCTCTGACACCAAGATTTATTTCATCCTGCTTAAGGGTAAGAGAGTTTCCGCCAAGCTGTCTTATGCCTGTTTCGAAGCTGACTCTTGTTCTTAGAGAGGGTTTAGAAAATATTAAAACAAGATTTTTGTCTTTTAAAAGAGGCTCTAAAACTCCGCTTTTTGTCTTTGCTTTAATTTCTGATGCCAAATCAAGAAGATAACCAAGTTCTTGAGTACTAAAGTCCATCAACGATATAAAATCTCTTCCTTTTAAGTTCATTTTTACTCCTTTTTCTGCTCTAAAATATATTTTTCATATGTTTTAATCACTTCACTCATAGCACAAGGCGAGGGTGCACCTGTTGAAGTTCTCTTTTCTACACAGGTCTTAAGAGAAATTGCCTCATAAATATCCTCATCAAAAAGCTCGCAGAATTTTTTAAACTCATCTAAGCTAAGCTCTTCAAGGCACTTTGAGTTTTCAATACAGTAATATACAAGCTCACCTGCGATTTTATGAGTATCTCTGAAGGCAAGACCTTTTTTAACAAGGTAATCTGCAACATCTGTAGCGTTTAAAAAGCCTGTTTTTGCGGATTTGTACATATTATCCTTGTTAACTTTGGAAGTTGAGAACATCTTTGTAAAAATATTAAGGCACATTTTAACAGTGTCAATCGAGTCAAACAGGGGTTCTTTATCTTCCTGCATATCCTTGTTATAGGCAAGCGGAAGAGATTTCATAACGGTTAAAATTGACATCAAATCCCCATACACCCTGCCGCATTTACCCCTTACAAGCTCAGCAATGTCGGGGTTTTTCTTCTGAGGCATAATGCTTGAGCCCGTTGAATACGCGTCATCAAGCTCGATAAAGTCATATTCTTTTGAGCACCACATAATAATCTCTTCGCAAAAGCGGCTTAAATGCAACATAACAAAAGAAATGCAGCTTATTGTTTCAATTGCAAAATCTCTATCCGACACAGCATCAATTGAATTTAGCATAGGTGAATCAAAACCCAAAAGCTCTGATGTATAATATCTGTCGATATTATACGTAGTACCTGCTAAAGCGCACGCGCCCAAAGGAGAGGTGTTCATTCTCTTGTGGGCATCATCAAGACGCGAAATATCTCTTTTAAACATTTCAAAATAAGCACAAAGATGATGAGCAAAAGTAACAGGTTGAGCCTTTTGCATATGAGTAAAGCCGGGCATAATAGTATTGATATTTTCTTTTGCCTTGGCTAAAATCGCCTCCAAAAGCTCAAGCAGAAGATTTTTTATGTTTAGTATTTCCTCTTTTGTGTACATTTTAGTATCAAGGGCAACTTGGTCATTTCTGCTCCTTGCACTGTGAAGTCTTTTTCCGGCTTCACCAATAAGCTCGATTAAGCGCTTTTCAATATTCATATGAACATCTTCAAGTGCTACATCAAATTCAAACTCACCGGATTCAATTTCAAGCAGGATTTTTTCTAATCCGTCTTTAATTTTTAGCGCATCATCATTTGATATAATACCTTGCTTTGCAAGCATTTTTACATGGGCAACAGAACCTTTGATATCTTGCTTATAAAGCCTTTTATCAAACCTTACGGATGAATTAAAATCATCCGTAAGATTATCTGTTTGAACACAAAATCTGCCGCCCCAGAGTTTATCATTAGCCATTTATTTTATCTCCAAGAAGCATAGCACCGACTTTTAGGGGTAAGCCAAACAGGTTGATGAAGCCTTCTGCGTCTTTATGGTTGTATAAATCCCCTGTTGTAAAGCTTGCAAGAGATTCACAATAAAGAGAATACTCAGAAGTTGCGCCGGCATAGATTATATTGCCTTTATAAAGTTTTAGTTTTACTTTGCCCGTAACTGTTTTTTGAGTTTCATCAACAAAAGCACTCAGCGCCTTGCGCAGGGGAGAAAACCAAAGACCGTTGTATACAAGTTTTGCAAACTCGTTTGCAACATTTAGTTTGTATTGATAAGTATCCCTATCCAGACACAAGTGCTCAAGGTATTCATGTGCTTGGTATAAAAGCGTACCGCCGGGGGTTTCATAAACTCCTCTTGATTTCATACCGACAAGTCTGTTCTCTACAATGTCTGCTATACCGATACCGTTTTCGCCTGCAAGCTTATTTGCCTCTGCAAGCAAATCTTTTGCACTCATTTTTTTACCGTCAATTGCCACAGGAACACCTTTTTCAAATTCTATTTCAACATATGTGTCTTTATCAGGAGCTTTCTCAGGTGTAACAGACATTTGAAGAAGTTTGTCAAAATTAGGCTCAAGTGCGGGGTCTTCAAGCTCTAAACCCTCATGGCTTAAGTGCCAGAGGTTTTTATCCCTTGAGTAAGAGTCATCTTTTTTCATGGGTACTTCAATGCCTCTGTCTTCAAGGTATTTGATTTCATCTTCTCTTGATTGAATATCCCATATTCTCCAAGGAGCAATAATTTTAAGCTCGGGAGCAAGAGCTTTTATAGCAAGTTCAAATCTGACTTGGTCATTTCCCTTGCCAGTTGCACCGTGACAAATTGCAACCGCGCCCTCTTTTTTTGCAATATCTACAAGACATTTTCCGATTATTGGTCTTGCTATTGATGTACCGAGCAAATATTTGCTCTCATACACCGCACCTGCTTTTAGGGTAGGCCAAGCGTATTGAGTTAAAAATTCTTCCGTTACATCAAGCAAATAAAACTTTGAAGCGCCTGTTTTTAGAGCTTTTTGCTCAAGTCCGTCCGTTTCTTTGCCTTGTCCTACATCAATACAAACTGCGATAATGTCGTAGTCATATGTTTCTTTTAACCAGGGAATTAAAACCGTAGTATCAAGACCGCCCGAGTATGCTAAGATAACTTTTTCTTTCATATTATTCTCCTTTTATATTTTCTAAAACCTTATCCAAAATCTTAAAGCCCTCATCTGTCGTGACTTTATCAATCACAAGCGGGGGCACAAATCGCACGACATTAGCTCCTGCAGATAATAGCAAAAGCCCCTCTTTATAAGCCAAAGACACAATATCTTTAGGTAAAATACCAACTTCCATACCAAGCATTAAGCCAAGGCCTCTGACATCTTTAATAAAATTGTATTTATTCTTTAGTGCGTTCATTTTTTCAACAAAATAAGCACTCATATTTTTAACATTTTCAAGAATATCAGAGTTTAATATCTCATCAATTACAACATTTGCAGCAGCACAAGCAAGGGGATTTCCGCCAAAAGTACTGGCATGGTCGCCCGGCTCAAAAGCAAGGGCAAATTTTTCCACCGCAAGCATAGCGCCTATGGGTACACCGCCGGCTAATGCTTTAGCAAGAACAATAATATCAGGGTTAACTCCATACACCTGATGAGTAAAAAGCTTACCGCATCTGCCTATGCCGCATTGAACTTCATCAAAAATAAGAGCTATATCATTTTTATCGCATATATTTCTTACTTCTTTTAAAAATTCAATATCGGCAGGGATTATACCACCCTCGCCCTGAATCGGCTCAAGCACAATAGCGCAAGTGTTTTTGCTTACAAGATTTTTAAGAGAATCTATATCATTATAGGTTGCAAATTTTACCCCATCCATAAGCGGGGTGAAGTTTTTTTGATATTTATCTTGCCCCGTTAGGCTCAGAGCGCCTGTTGTTCTGCCGTGAAAGGAATTTTTAAAAGCAATTATTTCAAAGCAGTCTTTGCTTTTATTTTTCTTGGCGTAAATTTTTGCAAGTTTAAGCGCCGCCTCGTTTGCTTCAGCACCACTGTTACAAAAGAAAGCTTTATCAAAGCAGCTGTTGTCACAGAGTTTTTGCGCAAGCTCAATTTGAGGCTCATTATAGTAAAGATTTGAACAATGAAGCATTTTATCGGCTTGATTTGCGATAGCTTTTTTTAGCTTATCAGAACTGTAACCAAGTGAATTAACCGCTATACCGCCGACAAAGTCAATATATTTTTTGTTATTTGTATCGTACAAATAGCAATTTTCACCATGGTCAAAAACCACGTCAAATCTTGAATATGTATTCATTAAACAGTTATTTTTCATTATTTTTCCACCATTGTTCCTATTCCATGATGAGTGAATATTTCAAGTAAAAGAGAATGTTCCAGTCTGCCGTCTAATATATGAACAGTGTTAACGCCGTTTTCAATAGCGTATTTGCAGCTTTGGACTTTAGGTATCATACCGCCCTCAATTACTTTATCTGCGATGTATTTATCAATCTCGCCTATTTTTAGAGTTGATATAACAGATGTCGGGTCAAATCTGTCACGCATAACACCCTCAATATCCGTTAAAAATACAAGCTTTTGAGCCTTAAGAGCACAGGCAACAGCTAAAGCGGCGTAATCAGCGTTTATGTTATAAATATTGCCCTCAACATCCCTTGAAACAGGTGCAATGACAGGGATATATGAGTTATCAATTAAGATATTTAAAAGTTTTTCGTTTACTTTTTTAACTTCGCCGATAAAACCTAAGTCCTCGCCGTTTGGAAAAATCTTTTGCACTTCAAATAAATTAGCATCACAACCGCAAATACCGACTGCCTCAACGCCATGGGTTTGAATGTCGTGCACGATTTTTTTATTTATTTTTGCACCCAGAACCATCTCGACAGCTTGCGAGGTTTGTTTGTCTGTTTTTCTTAAACCGCCTACAAACTCGGTTTTTACATTCATTTTATTTAAAAGCTCAGTTATCTCAACACCGCCGCCGTGAACTATTACGGGTTTTATTCCAATATATTTCATAAGGGCAATGTCTTCTATTATGGTTTTTGAAACAACTTCGTCTTTAAGCGCCTCACCGCCGTATTTTATAACGACCGTTTTATTTGCAAATTCCTTAATATAAGGAAGCGACTCGGTTAAAATTCTTACTTTTTGTACAAACTCTTTCATTATTCCCTCTCTATGTTCTATACTCGCCGTTAATTCTGACGTATTCGTAACTTAAATCACAACCCCAAGCACTTGCTGTGCTCTCGCCGTCAGACATGTAAACATTTATGGTTATTTCTTTGTTTTTTAAAAGCTCATGGGCTTCATCTTCATCAAACTCAAGAGGTGTGCCGTCTTTCATAAGCAACAAGGTTTTATCCTGAGCAAAAAATTCTATAGAAACTCCCTCAGGATTAAACTCAACACCGCTATAGCCAAGAGCTGCAAGTATTCTGCCCCAGTTTGCATCTTCGCCGAAAAATGCAGTTTTTACAAGATTTGAAGTAATAACTGATTTTGCAAGGATTTTAGCAGATTTTTCATCTTTAGCGCCTTTGATATTTACTTCAAGAAATTTCGTAGCACCCTCACCGTCAAGTACAATCTGTTTTGCAAGGTGCTTGTTAACCATATCAAGGGCTTGTGCAAAAGTTTTATAGTCTGATGAATCCTCAGACTCAATAGGTTTATTTTGCGCACATCCGTTAGCCAGAACCACAACCATGTCATTTGTTGAAGTGTCACCGTCAACAGATATCATATTATAGGTGTTTTTAGTGCTTTCGCTGAGCGCTTTTTGCAAAAGTTCTTTTGATATAACCGCATCTGTTGTAACAAAACCAAGCATTGTGCCCATGTTTGGATGAATCATGCCTGAACCCTTTGCAATTGCGCCGATTTTAACGGTTTTACCGCTTATTTCAAACTCATAAGCCACGCCTTTTACAAAAGTATCTGTTGTCATAATTCCCTCGGCAGCATTTAGCGCAGACTGCTCACAAGTACCGAGCTGAGTAACAATTTCTTCTATACCGTCAAGGATTTTATCCATCTGAAGCTGAACGCCTATAACGCCTGTTGAAGCTACAAGAACACTTCTTGCAGGAAGATTTAAAACTTTTTGAGTTTTTTCAACCATTTCCCAAGCGTTTGTCAGACCTTGAGCACCCGTGCAGGCGTTAGCGTTACCGCTGTTTATAATAACCGCATTAATGGGTGTTGCTTTCTCTACAATGTCTTTTGTCACAAGCAAAGGGGCTGCTTTTACAACATTAGTCGTGTAAACACCGGCTGCAACGGCGGGTTTTTTGGTATAGATAATAGCAAGGTCTTTTCTTCTTCTTTTTACACCCGTTCTTATTCCTGCGGCTTCAAAACCTTGCGGAGCAATTATTGCCCCGTTTATTTTATTAAATTTTGTCATTGTTTCTGTCATTTCTTCTCCTTAAGGAAATACTGCAACATTTTCCAGTGATTTTTTCTCATCTATGTTAAACATAATGTTCATATTCTGCACCGCTTGACCCGATGCGCCTTTTACAAGGTTATCTATAGCGCCGAATGCTATTATTTTGCCTGTTCTGTCATCTTTAAAGACATTAATATCGCAGAAGTTAGAGCCTTTTGTCCATCGGGTTTCAGGAACTTCCAGGCCATCCAGGAGTCTTATAAAATGCTCATTTTGATAGTATTTTTTATAAATGTTTTTAATTTCGTCTAATGAAATATCAACAAGCGGTTTTAAGTAAGCGCTTACCAGTATTCCTCTTTTCATCGGGATTAGGTGAGGAGTAAAGTTAATAAGAGCATTTTTGTTTGAAATAAAAGACAACTCCTGCTCAATTTCAGGCGTATGTCTGTGAGATGCAACCTTGTAAGCTTTGATTGATTCAGAGCACTCACAGTAATGAACACCTATATCCAAACTTCTGCCTGCACCTGAAACACCTGATTTAGCGTCAATTATAATATCATTAGCATCAATAACACCCTCTTTTAAAAGCGGAGCAACGGTTAAAATTGAAGCAGTAGCGTAGCAGCCGGGGTTTGCAACAAGATTTGCATTTTTTATTTTTTCTCTTTCCCACTCACAAAGCCCGTATACCGCTTTATTTAGCAAGTCTGCACCCAGATGTTGAGTTTTGTACCAAGTTTCATAAACGTCTTTTTCTTTTAATCTAAAGTCCGCTCCAAGGTCTATTACTTTTGTATTTGATAGGACTTCCTCATTTATTTCGCCGGATGCTATCCCATGGGGCAAGGCAAGAAAGATAACATCAGCTTTTTTTGAAATTTTTAATACATTCTGCTCCTCAAGCTCAACATCTAAAATACCTTTGAAGTTTTTATAAATATCACTAAATTTTTCACCCGTGTATGATTTACTTGTAAGAGAAACAATCTCAACATCGCTATGAGAAGACAATATTCCTGCCAATACCGCTCCTGAGTATCCCGTTGCTCCTATTATTGCTGCTTTTATCATTTTTTACCTTTCTGCTACAAAAAAGCCTCCCGCAGGGACATTCCTTTAGGGAGGCTTAGTAAATTTATCTAATTTTTAACAAACAAATAAACTTAATAAGACTCCAATCTTATTAAGCGGCGGCGCAAAGTTCTTTCTTGTTTGTTTAAAATCATTTGTTTTCCTTTTCTTTTGATTTATTACATCATTTTTTTCAACAAATGTCAATAATTAATTGTATAATTTACACGATTTGTGTAAAAGTTTCTTAATATAATAACAATTTATATGTTTTAGATGGTTTAATAAAATTGAGTTAACAACAGGATAGAAAATGACTAAAGCATTAACAATTACACCAAAAGTTTCTCAAACTTACAATACGGTTAAAACAAAAGCCGCAAAGACTCTGCCTGTTGCGGCAAATTACGTAAGTGAGAATAAGCCCTCAAAAGCTACAAGAGGAATTGTGGGCACTGTTATTGATATCTTTAAAGCGATTTTAAAAAAGATATCAAACCCTGAAAACGCGGTGTCAAAAATAAGCAAAAATACAAATGTACCGTCTCACAAAGACCCTGCAGCAATTGTTATGAAAACAATGCATGTCTAGATAGCTTATGTTAAAATGTTGCCGTGAAATACATTAAGGGCAATATTTATAAGGATAAAATAAACCAAAGAGAAGGGCAGTTTTTAAGCTTTGATGGCGAGCACATCGAAGTTGTTGTTTTGCGCAAAAATATTGACGAAGATATTACTAAAACCGTTGAGAAAGAAGAAGTATTTTTTCAGCTTTTCTTAAGAGAAGAAATTGTATTTTTACTTATGAAATTTGAGGGATTTAAGTGGCTTGATATGCCATTTGTCCCGGATAAAAACATAAAATTAAACTCTTACAAAGACGGGTATTACATAACAATTCTGCTTTTTAACCCCATTAGCGGAAAACTTTGCGCCAAAAGGACAAAAGAACTATCACAAGGGCTCTCGAAAGCTCTTTATTGGGCATTAAAAAAACAACTCGAAAATCCCCCAAAAAACATAAAACAGAAGATAAACAAAGTCCATGCCGGATTTTCCTCGGATGAAATGGCAAGATTATCGCTTGGAAAATAACTAGGCTTTTAGTTGGTTATAAATAGATGTAACAGAGGGTATCCAGCCCGAGTTTGTACCGTTGGGGTCATTTGCAGCACCAACCGGACAATATTTGTTTCCTATTTGAGAAATTGTAGTAAGACCTTTATCTATGTATCCTGTTTTAAGGTTTTTTGCCATAGCGTCTATTCCCTCTTCAATGCTTGAATAGCTTTTAAGTTTCATCCAATTAGAAGCAGGGTCCATAAGTCCGCCGGGGTTGTTTTTATTATTAACCGCGCTTGATGTGCCCCAGCCTGTCTCAAGTGCCATTATAGCCGCCAAAAGTGCAGGGTCTAAACCGTATTTTTGCGCAGCACCAACTATAATATCACCCTTGCCTGCAAGTGCACCTTTAAATTTTTGGTTTAATTTATTTGCAAAATCTCCGCTAACAGGAGCAATTGAAGAACTGCCGGATGCTGTAGTTGAGGATAGCGAAGATACAGAGGACACCGAAGTGCTTAAAAATGACTTTATGGCAGACATAATTGATTCTTGGGTTTGTTTTAGAGAATCAATGGCACTATCAATAGAGTCTGAAAAATCAACATCAGTATATGAATCTTCGTTTGTATTTTTTGTTTCTTTTTTTGTTTCTTTGTTTTCATCCTCAGTTTTTTCACTACCTGATGATTTAGTAGAACCAAGATGAATTGTGCCGTTTGCAATTGATGTATATTCAAGTGGGTTTAGCGTCATAATAACCTCGTTTATTTATATATATAAAGTATATATCTTATTAAAAATTGCCTCTTTATTAAAAATATTAACGAAATATGATTAAAACAGGAGCTGTGATATTATTTTTGTATGCAAACAAAGAATATAAACAGACTTATAAAAACAGCCCAAGGGCAGCTTGAAGGCATATTAAAGATGATGGAACAAGAAAGAGAATGCACAGAAATCAGCGCGCAGCTGCTTGCAACTCAGTCTATTCTTAAAAAGGTAAATGTGGAAATACTAAAATCACACCTCAATCACTGTCTGAAAGAAAGTTTTGAAAGCTCAAACGAAAAAGAAAAACAAGAAAAAATCGACGAGATGGCAAAACTTTTGGATAAAATTTTAAAATAATTATTTTTCCTTATAGTCAAGCAATATAAGACTTGTAGACTTTATAAGATTGTAAGCCCATATGCAAATCATAATACCGCCTAAGACCCCTACAATAGGGTCAAGAAAAGCAAGGTTAAAATATTTACCTGCAAGAAGAGCAAAAATTGCAAAAAACGAAGTCAGTGCATCAGCGAGTATATGCATATATGCAGCTATAAAATTGTAATCTTTGTGCCCGTGATGAGAATGGCTATGGGAATGTACACCCATAATTAAAATGCAAGCAAGATTAACAACAAGGCCGATAACAGCCACAACTATAGCGTCGTTAAAATCTATAACAAGAGGGTTTAAAAACCTCATAAACGATTCAAACAAAATCCAAATACCCGTTATGCCAAGCAAAATAGAACTTACAAATCCCGCAAGTGTTTGGATTTTGTCCGTTGAAATTGTAAATTTTTCATTGTTTGAAAATTTTTGCACAAGAACATAGGCAAAAAAAGTGATAGATAAAGCAAAAGCATGTGTTCCCATATGCCAGCCGTCTGCAGTCAGAGCCATAGAGTGAGTTATAAGCCCAAAAAATATCTCTGCCGCCATTGTAATAAGAGTAAGTATTATAACTGCTAAAGTTTTTTCTTTGGCCTTTGTATGCATAATGTTTCAATCCTTTTATTAATACCCCACGGGGGTATAGTATAATATTAACACATTAACTAATTTTTGTCAATACAAAGGGCTATTTAATATATTTTAGCTTATCCTCTTCGGTGATTTCTCTTATCACCCTGCAAGGATTTCCGTATGCTAAAACATTTGAGGGAATATCTTTTGTAACAACACTGCCCGCACCGATTACCGTATTATCGCCAATAGTTACATTGGGCATAACAGAAACATTGGCACCGAACCAAACATTGTTGCCGACAGTTATAGGGTATGCGTACTCTATCCATTTAACTCTTGATTCAACATCTAAGGGGTGTCCTGCAGTATAAAAACCACAGTTTGGTGCAATTAAGACATTATCGCCAAACTTGATTTTATTACAATCAAGCATTACACAGTTATGATTAACATAAAAATTTTCACCGACTTCGATATTATAACCGTAGTCACACCAAAAATCAGACTCTATGTTAAATTTCTCACCCGCCTTGCCAAAGAGTTCTTTTATGATTGAATTTCTTTTTTCAGCGTCAGAAGGCTTTGTGTTATTAAATTCAAAACACAAGTCCTTTGCTCTTAGTCTTTCTTTATACAAAGACTCACCGGTTGCAAGGTATAAGTAACCGTTTAACATTTTTTCTTTTTCATTCATACTAACACCCGCGCTATTTTTTAATTATTTCCTTAAAATGTTTTACAAAGAACAAAAACGTAGTTACAGGTATGCTTATAAACAACTGCTCCAGTCTCACACGCAAAGGAAGCGTCGGGACAGAGAGCATATATAAGTGTTTGCATATTCTTGAAAAATCTATGCCATACTCGGGACTCTTGAAACAAATATCGTTTGTACAAACTTTGTAATCACTATCACAAAACTCTTTGTACTCGCTTTCGTATCTAAACGTATTATACAGTCCAAAATACTGTTCACCAATGAACTTTTCTCTCCTGCTGTATGTGTATTTGTTCAGATATATTCCCGATTGTTTATATTCAAGGATAATAAAATTATTTACAAGGCACTGTCTGTATTTATTCATTATTTCATCATTGACGGATGAAGCATCTTCCATGTGTATGTCAGCAAAATTCCTTGAAAAACATTCATACCCGAAATATTGCTCGGGTGCAAACTTAAACCTTGCAAAATAATACGGTGTATATTTATTTTTATTTTCTTCAAGTGCAAAATAGTTTGTAAAATTTGGTTCTTCAACAAGCGGAGTATCCATAAAATACTTATCTAAGTCGCTTTTTAAACCAAAGAACCACCAGTCTGAAATATGAAAGGGTATTAAATCTCTTCTGTTTTCTTTTATGTATTCAATACTGTAGCGGGTAAATACCGCAGAAGCGAGAAGCTTTCTTTCAAACAAGTTGTAGTTAGCGCCTCTTTTTTGAAATTTATCAAAGTAGTCTAAAAATTTATCGCCAGTTAAAATTAAGTCGCTTCTTAATTTCATTGCATACTTGCGCTCAGCCTTTTTTAGCCCTTCTTTTGTAGATAAAAGCTGACGATTAACATTATTGTATAATTTACTTCCTGCCATTTCACCAATAAAAACAGCACCCGGGTCTTTATTTAAGATTAAAACATCATAGTCAAGTCCATCCACATTGCTGCCTTCCCAAGTAGACAGTATTATCTGAGCATCGGGAAGAAATTTTCTTATGCTTTTTAGGCACTTTGGGGTTTCTTTTTTGTTTATAGCACCTTGCACTACAACGCTTATATCTTTGCTATCTATCATTTTTCCTCTTTATAGCTATTATAAATCCGACAGGGAGTACTTCACTTTATTCTTATTAGAGTATAAATTAAACCAATCCAAAAATAAACATTCTTTCATCAAATTTGGAAAATAAAAATCATATTGAGAAGTTTTATTTGAGTTTTTTAACCGATAAAGATTGATTTGTTCTTTATCAATTATAACAAAATAATTTGCATATACCTCAAGCGAATCGTCGATATCATCTTTTAGATTATGTTTAATATTTTTTAAAAAATTCCTTAAAACATAACTGTCGCCCGAGTGTCTTATAAAACGCTCTTTTTTTGAAATAGCTTTTAGTTCACCGGGGTCTGAATTGTCAAATTCAACGCTCCAGTATTTTTTAATATCAGCAAGCTCGCCAAACAAAAACTTAGAACAAATGCCATAGACGCGATAGACAAAACTGTCTTTTGAGCAGGCAATAATCCTGTTTTTAAGCTCGTATTTAGCATTTTTCGGGTATTGTTTCAGTAAATTAATTAAAAACGCAACAGTATCGGGATTGTAAAATCTCTCGTCGGCAGCAGTTTTTAGGACATACTTGCATTTAAGGTTATCCGCTTTTTCAATTCCAAACTTTGCAAGAGTTATTTTATGGTTTATATCATCAACCCCGTTTGCCCTTATTTTATCCGACAAAACAACTTCCACGCCAAGAGCTCTAAAGTCATTAAGCAAAGCTTCATCGGTGTCGGCATATGTAGATAAAATAATGCCTACATTTTTATTTTTATAAAATTTTTTATACAAAAGAGCGGTTTCATATGTGAAATTATTTTCTTTAACAATCGGCCCGCAGATGACAATAGCTGTCTTTTCAACATCATCAAAATTAGGGGCAATTTTTACATCTTTTGCATACATTGGAAATTTTGAATAAGACAGATAATTATCATCAAAAACCAGGGGTGCTTGAGCCTTTAGAGCGGACTTAGCGGCATTTTTGGCTTGTGTTTTTTTAATAAAATCACAAAGAGATTTAATACTGCCGCTTAGAAAGTGAAATATTTTTCTCGGATACAACCTTAAAGGCAGCCTTGAATTTGCACCACTGCAGCTTGCCTCCTGTTCAATTCTGTTATCAAATATTCTCTTAAATCTTTTTATACCTTTTTTGCTTATATTTAATCTTTTGCCGATTTTAGCATAGCTTTTTTTCATAAGCTTAATTATGTTTCGAGAATCCCTGTAGCAGAGCATACTTTTAGTATATGACTCAGACATTTTTGAAATTCTCCAGCCCACATACCCCGCCTCGATTTCTACAACTCTTTTGTTATTAAGATAAGCGTATTCAAAAAGCCTTATCTGATACTCCCAATCGTACATAAACTCAAATTCCGTATTAAAAAAGCCAACTTCGGCAAGAACTTTTTTGTTAATAACAAGGCATGAGGGAATTATTGAATTTATATAGTTTTTATCCTTGAGCCAATTATCAACCCAAGTTTTATCAGACCATCTGTTGTTTTCATTAGGAATAAATTTTTCTCTAAAAACGGTTAAATTATGAAAAGCAAAGAAAGTATCAGGAAATTTATTAAAAATTTCAAGCTCAAGCTCTATTGTTTTTGGTGCAAGACAGTCATCCGTGTGCAAAATTCTTACTATGTCGTTTTTGCAAGCATCGACTGCCTGTTTTGTATTTAAAATCGCACCTAAATTTGGCTTTGTCCTTACAACTCTGATTTTAAGACCATATGAGGCATACTCTTTAACAAGAGCATCAAGAGCCGCTAAATCGTTTTCATTGTTTGAATCGTCACTTATGACTATTTCAAAATTTTTACAAGTTTGATTTAAAAGAGTTTCCAGAGTCACTTTAAAAAAATCAGCTCTCCCGTGATAAGGTATTGCAACAGACATTTCAGCGTAGTTCATAAATTCCTCTGCAGCGCCGCCCTATTTTACAACTTCACCAAGGTATTTATCATTATTCACTCCGGGGTATTTAACAACGACATTTTGAGTACCGTCTTCAAGACACTCAAAATCAGTAGCCTCATTTGGCTCCATTACAATAATATCGCCCTTTTTATACTCAATACCGTTCATTTTAACTCTGCCTTGGGTAATCACCGTTATTTCGGTTGCGATTTTATGGTAGTGTTTTTCTTCATAGTCGCCTTTTTTGTACTCTTTAACGGCAACTTCAACATCATTTGTTCTGATTAACGTAGGGTCAAAATTACCTACAAACCAGCCCTTTATCATATCCTCTAGTTTTGCCGTTTTCATCTACGCCAGAGCTCCTTGTCTTAAATCAATATATTTATCTAAATCTTCAGGCGTACCCGTGCCATGCATTTGAGTTTTGTCAATTGAGTAAATACCGTATCTGCCGCCTTTTTCAATTGAATAATTATAAACAGGTGCAACGTAAAACTCATTATTCACACGTTCGTTTCTGACAAACATATCAATTGCATTTTCTACAAAATCACGACCGCGTCTGAAGTAGTATATTCCAACGGTTGCATGTTCTGATATTACTTCTTTTTCTCTAATCATTGTAATGAAATTATTTTCATCAAGCTTTGCATAAGACCACTTAGGGTCATTATCTTCAAAACAAAGTACCGAGCCGTCGAGGTTTCTTTTATCCGAATCGTTTATATAGTCTTTTATGTCCATATCTACAATCTGGTCAGAATTTGCAATTAAAAGAGGGGTGTCATTGTTTATCAGTCTGTGTGCATGCAGTACGGTGCAAGCAGCACCTTCGGTTAACTTATCAATCAGAACAAACTCAACATTGTAGTTTTTTCTAATCCAATTAACAGTTTCCTGCTCGTTTTTATAATGCTCTGCACGAGCAAGGAGGATAAACTTTGCATCTTTAATGTTTAAATTGTCAAGAACATGACAAATCATAGGCTTTCCAAGAACATCTATAAAAGGTTTTGGTTTTAAATATCCTGCTTTTGCAAACCTTGAGCCTGCGCCTGCCATTGGTATAACAATATTAATCATTACTCCTCCTGTTTGTTAGGTAATTTTCATACATTTGATAGCTTGCAAAAGTTAAGTAGTCTTTCTTTGGAATTTCATATGTACTTATTTTCTTTTGATTAAGTATCATTTCGTTAAATGTTGAACTTATATAGTACTTGCCTTGTGTGTTTACGTCCTTTTCTATAACACTAAAAGCCGCCTCAACAAAGTCAGAACCTTTTTTGTAATAGCAGCAGCCCGTTGAAGCAAGATTTGAAATGGGGCGTTTTTCACTTGTTTGAACAACATAGCCGTCTTCATCAAGCAGAATTGAACTGTATTTGGGGTGTACCGCATTTATCACAACAATACCGCCGTCTAAATTTCTGTCTCTAAAATCTTTTATTGCAGGGGCAATATCTGTTTTTATAAGCTGGCTGCCGTTTAAAATAAGCAGCTCTGAGTCGTTGTTAATTTCATCTATTGCAAAAAGCGCACTGCAAACAGCACCTCTTGTATCGCCTGCTACCTCTATAACCTTGCTTTTTGGAGACAATATTTTTAAAGTATCACCTAAAAAATATCTGTCCTGGTCTTCTTTTCTTATAATGCAGGTTATATTGTCGCCAACGTGCTCAAGAAGTTCAATTGTCCTTTGAATCATAGGCTTATTTTGAATTTCAAGAAGATATTTAGGATAACCTTTTTCACAAAAATCGCTGTCAGAGCCCGCCATTAAAATTAAAATATTCACTTACAGCTTACCTCCCATACCGACTTTTGCTTGTCCGCTTTCTATTTCTTTAATTCTGTTTTTGATGTTCTGATAAGTTACATCATGAACCGTTTCAACCCTTAGGAGATTTGCTCCGCTGGCTAGAGCCGCCTTAACTCCGTTTGGATTATCTTCAACAATTAAGCACTCTTGAGGAGCGAGCCCTAGTCTTTTAATTGCAGTTTGATAAATTTCAGGGTCAGGTTTTGACTTTGTAACATCCTGATTAGACAGGGTAAAATCAAGATATTTTTGCAGGTCGGCTTTTTCCATCATCATATCAATTGTAATTCTCACCGAATTAGAAGCAAGAGCCAGAGAGTACCCTTCCGCTTTTAGTCTTGATAGAGCATATTGGTGGCAAAACATAGGCTTACACTTCATATAGACATATTCCATAGTGTAAATTTGTTTCATATGGTTTATGAATTTATGCAGACCCTTGGGTAGACCTTTTTCCATAGAGAGCATTTCAAGTTTTTTCTTTGTCGGCAAACCGTCAAAAGTTACAAGGTGGTCATAGCGCGAGATTTTGTATCCGAATAATTCAAGAGCCTGATTGAGTGCTTCATAGTGCCAGTCTTTGGCATCTATTAAAACACCGTCCATATCAAAGATAACCGCTTTTATTTTAGTCATTAAAATACTCCTTGGCCTCATCGGGAAAATCCGTGCAAAGCATTATGCCTTTAACATCTTTGTACTTTGCCCATACGTTTTTATATTCTCTTTTGTGCAAATCCGGCGAAACTATACAAACCTTTTTGCCTGCATCTAAAATTTCTTTTATCTCTTTTTTTGAAAACCAATCCGAATAAAAACAATCCAGCCAAACCCCTTGGGCTTCTTTGTACATAATGGGATTAGGGACAATATCGCTTATTCCCGTAAAAACATTTAAGCCCATTTTATGCTGAACTACCATCTCTGGAATACTCATATCAAAAGTAAAGTAGTTAGTATGATTGTATTTTTCAAGAAGTTTTTTTGTTTTAAAAGCCATACCGTCAGCTTTTATATTAAGCGCAAGGGGAAGATTTCTGCCGCCCAACAACACAAGAACCTCTTCAAAAGTCATTTCATTACCTTTTGGCATATCATGAGAGATTACAATTTCTCCCTTAATGTCGCGCAAATCCGTTTCAACACCAAAACCGCAGTCAAAGGCTCTTTTAAACGCCTCTTTTGTGTTTTTTTCTTCTTCTTTTTTCCAATAACCCCTGTGTGCAAGAATCATTCTTGAATTTTACCTTTTCAAAAAGTATTTAAGTCCCTAGCGCCTGCTTTAAAAAAGCAAGATAATTCAATCTTAACTATAATAACACAAGAGCGGATATTTTTTTACATATATATCAAATTGTAAAGATTAAAAAGCGCCCCGATAATGGGGCGCAAAAGTTTTTATACACGGGTTTTATTTAATACAAATTCAACATCCTTATCCCCTCTGCCTGAGAGGTTTACAAGAATTTTTTTACCCTTGTTTTCTTTAGCATACTTAATTGCATAAGCAACAGCATGAGAGCTTTCTAGTGCAGGAATAATGCCCTCAACTTTTGAGAGTTCAAAAAACGCATTTAGAGCCTCTTCATCATTAACAGTAACGTATTTTGCTCTGCCTATTTGATTTAGATAGCAGTGCTTTGGCCCAACGCCCGGGTAATCAAGACCGCTTGCTATAGAGTAAGCGTCAGCTACATTTCCGTTTTCATCTTGCAAGAGCTTGCATTTAAACCCGTGGATTAAACCGTCTTTGCCATATGTCATGCTTGCAGCGTTTTGACCTATTTTTTCACCTTTGCCCAGAGGCTCAACACCAAAGAGCGAAACACTATCATCATCCAAAAAGCCTCTAAATATACCGATAGCATTTGACCCGCCGCCAACACATGCCATAACGCAATCGGGCAGTGAACCCGTTAAGTCTAAAAACTGCTCTCTTGCTTCTCTTCCTATAACAGATTGAAAATGTTCAACTATCATAGGAAAAGGATGGGGGCCGACAACCGAACCTATAGCATAAATTGCAGTTTTATACTCTTTTAAATAAGCGCAAAATGCCTCATCAACCGCCTCTTTTAGAGTGCGATTTCCGCTTTTTACACACACGACATTAGCACCTAAAATTTTCATTTTATCAACATTGGGCTTTTCTTTTTCAATATCAACTTCACCCATGTAAATATCGCACTTTAGACCCATTAGAGCAGCAGCTGTTGCCGTTGCAACGCCGTGCTGACCGGCGCCTGTTTCAGCGATTATTTTTTCTTTGCCCAATTTTTTTGCAAGCAGTGCTTCACCTAAAGAGTGGTTAATCTTGTGTGCGCCCGTGTGATTTAAGTCTTCTCTTTTAAGATAAATATCTGCACCGTATTTTTCTGATAGATTTTTTGCATAGTAAACAGGGCTTGGACGACCCACATAGTGTTTTAAAAGATAATTCAGCTCGTCATTAAATTCTTTGTCATCTTTTATTTTTAAAAATTCGTCGGCAATTTTTTGAAATTCTTTTTTTAAATCTTCGTCTAAAAACTGACCGCCGTAGCTGCCAAAAAATCCTTCTTTATCAGGTAAAACATTTATTTTTAAGTTAGTGTTCATCTTTCATTTCCTTTATCATTTTTCTTGTAATCGCATTTGAGTTTTTAAGAATTTTTGCCCCTCTTGTAACCTTGCAAAGACTTACGCCAAGCTCTTTTGCAACATCTCTTTGGGTAAAATTCCTATCTAATAACTTCAAAATACGCCATCGTTTTGATAAGTCGGAAATTTCACTGTCTGTTAAGATTTCATGCAAAAAGTTATTTATTTCTTTCTGTGTCATTTTACTGAGCAATGCTGAAAGCTCTTCTATACTTTGCATTTTTATCCCTTGTTCTTATTGATAGAAACATTATAAACAAAATTTTTGTTCTTGTCAATAGAAACAAAGATAAAAAAATAAAACCTCCAAGCAATAACTCAGAGGTTTTTAAAACTACTTACACCACCAAAAACAGCATTTGTGAGGTTCCGGAGGTTTTTTATGGTGTTTATGTTTTGGCTTATGTTTTGGGCCTTTTGGCGGTTTTGGAGGCTTTTTGTGACCGCAGTCATGATAGCAGGCAGGGTCAGGATGTCCGCCTGTATTTATAATCACTTGCGAATTGTCATTTCCAAAACCAAACCAGCTAAAAGCACTTGCACTAAGCGTTGAAAGCGAGCCTAAAAACGCAAAGCATATAAATAAGCTAAAAATGTTTCTGCGCATAACAACTCCTCAACATCGTATTAAATTATTATATTTGCATTATAGTTTGTGTCAAGGAAGCAATAATTTTAAACTTGTTGAAAATAGCGCCATTTACTGATATTTTAATTAGCAAAGCAATGCGGAGGAAAAATGGAAGAACTTAGAATTGATATGAGCAAGTTAAGCAAAGAAGATGCCGACAAATTAAAGCAGGAAGTCCAAGATGTCTTTCGTTTAAATCATACAATGCCCTACACAAAGGAATATACGGAAATTTTAGATAAGCTTATGCCAAACAGGGGCGAAAATACCGACATCAGAACACCTCTTTGCGGAGTACATTTAGACAAGGTAAAAATAGGCAACAACGTAGTTGTTATGAACGGTTCCCTTATGATGGCATCAGGAACGATAACCATTGAAGATAACACTATGCTTGCAGCAAATGTCCAGCTTATATCAAATAATCATGACTTAGATAAAAGAGCAATAATTACCTGTAAACCCATTCACATCAAGAAAAACTGCTGGATAGGCGCAGGAGCAACAATTTTGCGCGGGGTGACGATAGGTGAAAACTCAGTAGTTGGAGCAGGTTCCGTTGTGACAAAGGATGTACCCGATAACGCAATTGTTGCTGGGAATCCTGCCAAGGTTATAAAATATATTTAAACTTTAAAAAATCTTGTGGACAAAATTGTCCTTGGTTTAAAACAAAAAATTTGCCGCGTCTTAAGGAATCGACTGCACGGGACGTAAGGAACGTGCAAGTCCCTTGTGGACAAAATTGTCCTTGGTTTAAAACAAAAAATTTGCCGCGTCTTAAGGAATCGACTGCACGGGACGTAAGGAGCGTGCAAGTCCCTTGTGGACATGATTTGTCCGTCATTTTAAAACAAAAAATTGCCGCGTCTTGAGGAATCGACTGCACGGAACGCAAGGAACGTGCAAGTCCCTTGTGGACAAAATTGTCCTTGGTTTAAAACAAAAAATTTGCCGCGTCTCGGAATCGAACCAAGGACACAGGGATTTTCAGTCCCTTGCTCTACCAACTGAGCTAACGCGGCAAACTTATTAAATTTTCAACTCTCTTGTTAGCTCAGTTGGTGAAATTTTCATATTTTCTTTGTTTCGTTTCACTCAACAAAGGCTAACGCGGCAAACTTATTAAATTTTCAA